>JAUXNZ010000182.1 GCA_030682595.1 Rhodocyclaceae bacterium
TACCAGTCCCACCTGCAGCCCGGCAACATGGTCGCGCGCCTCGGCCAGGTAAAGCCCATAGAGCGTCCGCGAGATTTCAAGATCGCCGACCGCGACCGTTTCGGGCTGCTCTTCGGCAGGCACTTCGACAAGCGATGCGGACAGGGCTGCTCCGGAAGGCTCGGGCGTCTCGATGCTCTCGGGTTCGGTGACGGATTCAGCCCCTTCTTCCAGTGATGGTTCCGGCAATGGTTCCGTCGTCGCGGCCCCCGCGGCGAAACTGACTCCACCGTCTACCGGCGTGACCGGCAGCGCCGCGGAAACCGCTGTGGAAACTTCGGCCGCCGCGGGCAAGACCTCCACAGCGCTACGCAAACGACCGCATTCCGCGACCAGCGCGGTCGCGTCATGCCAGACGCCGCCACCGGCCTCAAGTTGGCCGACCCAATCCTGGAACAGGGTGTGGGCATTTTCAAGCATGGCCAGCAACGGCGGGTTGGCGGGCTGTTCCTGTTGCAGCCATTGGTTGAGTGTCTGCTCCACTGCCCAGGCGGTCTCGCCCAGATCGGCGAGGCCCACCATGCGACCGCTCCCCTTGAGGGTGTGAAAACTGCGGCGCACCGTGGTGAGTGTTTCGCGATCATGCGACTGTCTGGCCAACTGCGGCAAGGCGGTGGCGATGGTCGCCAGCACTTCATGCCCTTCCTCAAGGAAAATCGCCAGCAGTTCGGCGTCGATCTCGGCGTTGCTGGCCGCCGCCAGGCGCGTGGTTTCGGCCGAGGGCGCCACGGCTGCGGTTTTCTCGCTTTTTATCTCGAGCGCGGCTTCGATGACCTCCGACGCCTGGTCGCTTTCGAGGGCGGCAATTGCGGTACTCGCCTGATCGGCGAGCCCGTGATCGGCAATGATCTGGGCATCCTCGCGCAGGGTTTCGAGGTTTTGCTTGAGTTCTTCGCGTAGTTCGCCCTGCGCGTCAGGCGGGGTCGAACTGAGGCGGGCGACGAGGATTTGCGTTTGCGTCAGCGCCTTGTGAATTTCCTGTTCGACGCTGAGCGTGTCCGCTTCATCGGCCGGTGTCGCAGCCGCGGCGGGGTGGAGGATGGCATCGATGTCGGCCGCGCCGAACTGCAGCTTTTCGACAAAAAAGCCGAGGGCCGAGAGCATCGCGGCGACGTCTTCGAAGTCGGTCTGCTCCGGCATGGTCAGTTCGTCGCGGAAGCTCGCGATACGCGTCCCGCATGCTGTCAGCACCTCGACGGCGCGATCCTGGCCCAACACCGTGAGCGCGCCCGCGATCTGATTCAGCGGCTTGGTCAGGGTGGCCAGGTCTTCGCGCTGGGTCGGGTTGCGGAAGAAGGTATCGAGTGTCTGCTCGACGGTGGCGAGGCTGAAGAGAATTTCCTTCGCCACCTGGTGCATGAGCAAGCGCTCCTGCGCTTTTTGCGACATGGCGTCGAGTTGCGGAAGTTCCAACGCCGCCAGTTCGTCGCCGCGCAACAGCGCCGCCAGGCGGTCGGCCACGGTGTCGGCCTGGTGGGCGAATTCAGCGTCGAGCTCGGCGAAGTTTTCGAGTGCGCCTTCGAGCAGTAACAGGGCTGTGGCCACCTCGATCGCAAAGGCGTCGTTGTGTTGTTCCGGCGCGGCATGAATGGCTTCGGCGGTTGTCAGTACGGCCGTGGCCAAGCGGCCGAGATCCGGCTGGCCGAGTTCGCCGACCCGGGCTTTGAGCTCGCTGGCGCCGTCGCGAAACTGGGCAAGGGCAACAGTCGTGCCGGCGCAAAAACGGTTCCAGTGTTCCTTGGTGGTGGCCAAGAGGTCGCGGCTGGCGCGTAGCACAGCCTTCTTCGGAGTAATGTCCTGCGTCTCGCCGATGCCGGGAACGAGGCCGTTCAGGTGATAGGCGGCGCGCACCGCTTCCAGGTGCTCCGTGCCGTGCGGCGCGCGCGCTACGTAATAGAGCACGTCGCGCATCAGGCGATCGGGCACTCGGTATGCCCCGCCCGAGCCGCCAAGCAGCTTGCGCAACTGGCCTTCGATGCGTCCGCATAGCTTGTTAACGCTGGCGTCGGCGGCACTGCCGCCGGCGGCGAGGGCATCGCAAAAAGCCATGGTCGCCCACCAGAAGCCGCGCTGAGCGGCATGTGTCTGGGTCATCTCAACCAGGGCGGCTGCATCGCGCATCTGGGTTGCGCCGCGCGCATCGTGTTTGAGCCACTTGAGCAGACCGCGCTGGAAGCCCGTGCAGGCCGTCTTGATGCGCGTCTTCAGTGTTCCGCCGCCCAGCGTGACGGGTTCATGCGCGCGGCGCGGCGGGCGCAGCGTCAGGTCGGGAAAGAACAGTTCGGCGGGTGCGGGTTCGGGCAGGCCGCGCGCCAGGGCGAGTTCGCGGTAAGCCGGCAATAACTGCAAAGCCTGGTCCGGCGCGCCATCGACGAGATCGTCGAGATAATGGCGGAGCGCGGCAAGGCCGTTGCGCCCGGCCGTGACGGCCTGCGGCGAGGCCTCGATCGCGCTTTCTTCAAAACCGGCGAGCAAGGCTTCAATCGTCTCGGCAAACTGGGTGACGCCCGCCAGACCGACGATGGTCAGCGCGCCACGCGCCTGGCGCAGTTGATTGCGTGCCAGCGCGAGCTGTTTCGTTTCCTGGCTGCCGGCGAACTGGCCGAGTGCTTCGTCCGCGCGCTCGAACGCCAGATCGATCTCGCCCTTGACCCAGGTCAGCGGACCGATGTCCAGTTCAGTCGCCATGTTCATGCGTGAATGACCAAGAGATAAACCGGGCTCAGACCTTGAAGCCCGCCACCGAGCGCTTGAATTCGGCCGAGAGGTTGGCTAGTTCGCCAATCGACACGGCAGTGCGCTTGGTACCTTCCGTGGTTTGGTCGGTAATCTGGCGGATGTCTTCCATGGCCCCCGCCACGCCGGTCGCCACGCCGGCCTGATGCTGCGTGTCGGCCGAAATCTTCGCAATCAGTTCTGACAATTTCTGCGACACGCTGGAGATTTCCCCCAGCGCCTGGCCGGCGGCGTCGGACAGCTTGGCGCCCTCGACCACACCCTGTGTCGAGTATTCCATGGCCGAGACGGCGTCGTGGGTGTCCGCCTGAATGGTCTTGACGATGGCCGCGATCTGCTTGGTCGCCTCGCCGGAACGTTCGGCCAGTCGCTGCACCTCTTCCGCTACCACCGTGAAGCCGCGGCCCGCCTCGCCGGCCGAGGCCGCCTGAATGGCGGCGTTCAAGGCCAGCACGTTGGTCTGTTCGGTAATGTCCGAGATCAGCTCCACGATCTCGCCGATCTCCTGCGACGATTCGCCCAGGCGCTTGATCCGTTTCGAGGTTTCCTGGATCTGGCCGCGAATTTCGTTCATGCCCTTGATTGAGTTTTCCACCGCGCTGGCGCCTTTTTGCGCAGCTTCCAGCGACTGGCGGGCAACCTGCGCCGACTCCAACGCGCTGCCTGAAACCGCGGTCATCGAGTCGGCCATCTCCAGTACATGTGCGCTGGTTTCCTGAATTTCACGCGCCTGGCGCTCGGCGGCATCGAGCAACTGCTTCGAGGTTTCCTGGGTGGCGCCCGAGGCCGCGGCCACCTGGTCGGCGGACTGGTTAATCTGCTTCACCAGCACCGCCATCTCTTCAATGGCGTAGTTCACCGAGTCGGCGATGGCGCCAGTGATGTCTTCGGTCACCGTGGTGCGCACCGTCAGGTCGCCGTCGGCGAGATCGCCCATCTCGTTCATGAGTCGCAAAATGGCCTGTTGGTTCGCGTCCTTGACCGCTTCGGCCTCGCGCCGCTGCCGCTCGGCTTCGAGTCGGCGGGATTGAATGTCGTCGTTGAAAACCCGCAGCATCAGGAATGACAACAGCAGCACCAGGGTGCCGGACGCCACGATCACGATGGTGGCGGTGGCGCCCTCTTCGGCGCGTGCGCCGAGAGCCTTGAACAGCCCTTCGGTCTCGTCGGCCAACTGCTCGGCCAGCGGCTGCAGCTTCGTGGCGCCGCCCTTGGCTTCGTCAATGGCCAGAATGTCGAGTTCAAAGTCCTCGCCGACCGAGGCCAGGTCGGCAAACGCCTTCGCCAGCGCCGCGCGATCTTTCTCGTCGACGGCCTGGATTGCACTATCCGCGCGTTCGGCAAGGAAGCGCAGGTTGCTCCTCAGCACGTCGAAGGACTCCAGGTGCTGCGGCGGCGGCAAAAACATGACCGCGCGAGTACGGCGCGAGGCGCCACCGGCATTCCTGGCGATTTCCTGCAAGGCCGGGTTGTCCTGGGTGAGCTTGGCGATCACCGCGGCGGCGGCGGCGGCTTTTTTGCTGCTGGCATCGAGTGCGCGGAGGGATTTTTCCTTGGCCAGCACCGTGGCCAGCGCCTTGTCCAGGGTTTTCCAGATTTCACCGACGCTATCGACCGCGGGGCGCAGTTCGGCATCGACGGGAACCGCGTTGAATCCGATGTCGCTGCCGCCGGCGGCCAGAAGGCCGAGCAATTTGTCAAAGCGCCCGCGGCCTTGCTGGATTTCGATGAAATCGTTGGCCGAGGCCTGGGTCGACACGCGCACCGCGCCTTTGCCGATCAGCAGGGAGAACACCCGCATTTCCGCTACCACGGCCCGGTGGGTGTCGCGTTGTTCGGTAGTGCGGATTTGTTGCCACAGCACGAACACCAGCAGAATCAGGAAAAAGAAGGAGGTCGCGCCAAGAATCTGCAGTTGCATGTTGGCCGGCTTGTTGCCGATCAGCGGCAGCCGGGCTTGCTTGCGGGTTTCTTGCGTGGCTGCGTCCCCTGCTGCTGTTGCGGCCGGCTGATCCGACGTCGCTTTAGCGCGACCAAATGTAGGCAACTTAAAGGGCATGATATTTTCCCTGGTTCATGGTTGGTATGGTGGACATCGCGTGGCGACTTTGGCTACGAACTGGCCACGTTGAGGAATTCCGGATCTTCGAGCAGCGGCCTCAGTCGCAGCCTGACCCAGGCCTGACCCGTGTCATCGACATAACGGGTGCCGAACCAGGCGGCAGAGTTGTCTGCGGCGGCGGTTTCCTGCATCCCGGCCAGACTCCTGAGGCCGAGGGTGCGATTGACCAGCAGGGCGCTGTTGATGCCGTAACGGGCGCCGACCAGCAAGAGGCGCGCCGCGCTGTTCCTGGGTGTCGCCTCGCCGCCTTGATACGCCGAAAAATCGACCACGCTGTAAAGTTCTCCGCGGACATTGGCGACGCCGGCGAACCAGGGTTTGGTCAGCGGCACGGTGGTCAGTGGCGGCAACGGCACGACTTCACCGGAGTCCGACAGTTCGAGGAGGTAATGCTCCTTGCCGGCGACCGCGCCGAGCAAGGCCTGCGCCGCCTGGCCACGCCGGGCGCTGCTGAGCCGCTCGGCCAGGCCGGCCTGGAATTCCCTCAGGCTGACACGTTTCGCCATGATTTGCGCGGATATTTTCCGGAGTTATCCGAATGCCGCGATCTTGGCCAGAAGCACCGCCTGATCAACCGGCTTGACCATGTAATCGTGCGCGCCCTGGCGCAGCCCCCAGATCTTGTCGGTTTCCTGATCCTTGGTGGTGCACACGATGACCGGGATGTGCTGCGTGGCCGGGTCGCGCGCGATCGAGCGCGTGGCCTGAAAACCGTTCATGCCGGGCATGACGATGTCCATGAGAATGAGATCGGGCAGTTGCTCCTTGGCCACGGTAATCGCCTGCTCGCCGTTTTCGGCGGTGATGATGAGAAAACCGTGTTTGGACAGCAATTCGGTCAGCACGTGCCGTTCGGTGGGCGAGTCGTCGACGACGAGAATTTTCTTGATGGGCATCTGAATCTCCTTCAATGATTTAAGCGGCGCTTGCAACCCTCGCGGCGTGGGCGGCCA
Organism: Rhodocyclaceae bacterium; assembly: GCA_030682595.1. GTDB lineage: Bacteria > Pseudomonadota > Gammaproteobacteria > Burkholderiales > Rhodocyclaceae > Sulfuricystis. Next base: position 5,851 of record JAUXNZ010000182.1, read on the forward strand.
CCGTCTTGATAAGACTTTCCTTGGTGAATGGCTTGGTCAGGTACTCGTCCGAACCCACCATGCGGCCGCGCGCCCGGTCGAACAGGCCATCCTTGGAGGACAGCATGATCACCGGGGTGCCGGCGAAACGGGGGTTTTTCTTGATCAGGGCGCAGGTCTGGTAGCCGTCGAGACGCGGCATCAGGATGTCGCAAAAAATCACGTCGGGATGATTGTCGGCGATCTTGGCCAGGGCATCAAAGCCATCCTCGGCCACCAAAACCTGGCAGCCGGCCTGCACCAAAAAAATTTCGGCGCTTTTGCGGATGGTGTTCGAATCGTCGATCACCATCACCTTGATGCCTTTCAGCTCACTCGAAACAGACAACGGTCACGTCCCCTTTGTGTTTCTTGCTCTTTTCGACCCGCTGATTAACGGAACCGAGGCGAATATACTTTAATTGCGTTGCGGTCAGCTTGAATTTCTTGCAAACAACATTAGGTCCGTGACATTAACGCCACCCCCACGCCTCGCCAGCCCCGCCGCGCCGTGACCGGCGGCGGGCCTGGGCTAGAATTGCCCCACTACTTTTTCCGCCGCCCGCCGATGCCTGCCACCATTCCCCAGCCATTTCCACCCGTCGTGCTCTGCTTTGCCGCCGCCGACCCCACCTGCGGCGCCGGCCTGCAGGCCGACCTGCTGACGCTGGCCGCCCTCGGCTGCCATCCCCTGACGGTGGTGACCGCGTTGACGGTACAGGACACCGCGGGGGTCGAGGACGTGCTGCCGATTTCGGGCGGCTGGGTCGCCGACCAGGCGCGCGCGCTGCTCGAGGACATGCCGGTGGCCGTTTTCAAGTTGGGCATGCTCGGCAGCATCGATGCGATTGTCGCCGTGGCCGAAGTGCTTGCCGATTATCCCGACACGCCGGTGGTGTTCGACCCGGTGCTCGCTTCGGGACGGGGCGATGCCTTTGCCGACGAAGAGATCGTCGCGGCAATGCTCGCCTTATTGCTGCCGCATACCGACATTCTCACTCCCAACAGCCTCGAAGCGCGGCGTCTTGCGCAGGAGTTGGAGTCCGCCCGGCCAGCGCCCGATCTCGCCGCCTGCGCGCGTCTGCTGATCGACGCCGGCTGCGAACATGTGCTGGTCACCGGCGCCCACGAACCCGGCGCGCAGGTCGTCAATACCCTGTACGGCTCGCACGGTCCGCTGCGCAACGACGCCTGGCCGCGCCTGCCCGGCAGCTATCACGGTTCCGGCTGCACGCTAGCCTCGGCTATCGCCGCCCAATTGGCCTGGGGGCAGGACATGTCCGCCGCCGTGGTGGCCGCGCAGGATTACACTTGGCATGCGCTGGCCGCCGGTTTCCGTCCCGGCATGGGCCAGCATGTGCCGAATCGTTTGTGGCGTTTGGCCATGCCCGGCCAGCAACCCGAATCTTCACGGGAGAAAGCTCATGTCCGCGTCACCTGAAAATAGCGCACCGCTAGTACCATTAGCCGGGTTGTATGCCCTGACGCCGGACGACAACCTGCTGCCGCGCCTCTCGGCATTGGTTGAAAGCGCCCTGCAGGGCGGTGTGAAATGGGTGCAGTACCGCAACAAGACCGCTCCGGCGCCCTTGCGGCGCGCCCAGGCGATCGAGCTTCTGCGCATCTGCCGCGCCCATGGCGCGAAGCTGATCATCAACGACGATGTCTGGCTGGCCGTCGAAATCGGCGCCGATGGCGCCCACCTCGGCAAGAACGACATTCCTGGCGGCGGGCTGGCCACGGCGCGCGATGCGCTGGGGTCCAAACGCATTCTCGGCGTTTCCTGCTACGACGATCTCGATCGCGCCGTAGCGGCGGTGGCCGCGGGCGCCGACTACATCGCCGTCGGCAGCGTGTTCGCCTCCGCCACCAAACCGGAGGCGGCACGCGCCTCGCTCGATATGCTGACCGCGGCGAAACAGCGCTTCACGGTGCCGGTGGTCGCCATCGGCGGCATCACCACCAAAAACGCGCCGCAAGTGCTGGCCGCGGGTGCCGACATGGTGGCGGTCATGTCCGATCTGTTCAATGCGATGGACATCAAGAGTCAGGCGGAAAAATTTCGCACACTGTTCAAAAAACCATAAACCGCGCCGTCTTGCCAGCGCCGACTTTTAAGGAATCCCCATGACCCGTAATGAAGACCTGTTTGCCCGCGCCCAGAAAACCATCCCCGGCGGGGTGAATTCGCCGGTGCGCGCCTTCCGCTCGGTGGGCGGCGCGCCGCGCTTCTTCACCCGTGGCGCGGGCGCGCATGTCTGGGATGCCGATGGCAAGCGCTATATCGACTACGTCGGGTCCTGGGGCCCGCTGATTCTCGGCCACGCCGATCCCGACACGGTGCGCGCCGTGCAGGCAGCCGCGGCGAATGGCCTGTCGTTTGGCGCGCCGACAGAAGGCGAGATCGAACTGGCCGAATTGCTGGTCGAGCGCGTGCCGAGCATGGCGCTGGTGCGGCTGGTCTCGTCGGGCACCGAGGCAACCATGAGCGCGATCCGCCTGGCGCGCGGCTTCACCGGGCGCGACATGCTGGTCAAGTTCGAGGGCTGTTATCACGGCCACGCCGACAGCCTGCTGGTGAAGGCCGGCTCCGGCATGCTCACCTTCGGCAATCCCTCATCCGCCGGCGTGCCGGCCGATCTGGCGCAGCACACACTGGTGCTCGACTACAACGACGCCCAGCAGTTGCACGACGCCTTCGCCAAACATGGCGACAAGATCGCCTGCATCATCGTCGAGCCGGTGGCCGGCAATATGAACCTGATCGCGCCCAAACCCGAATTCCTCAAGGCGATGCGCGAACTGTGCACGCAACACGGCGCTGTGTTGATCTTCGACGAGGTGATGACCGGCTTCCGCGTCGGCCCCGGCTCGGCGCAAGGCTTGTACGGCATCACCCCCGACCTGTCGACCTTCGGCAAGGTGGTCGGCGGCGGCATGCCGCTGGGCGCCTTCGGCGGCCGGCGTGACATCATGGAACAGATTGCACCGCTCGGCCCGGTGTATCAGGCCGGCACCTTGTCCGGCAACCCGCTGTCGGTCGCGGCAGGACTGGCCACGCTGAAGAATATCGCCGCACCGGGTTTTTTTGAATCGCTCACCGCCCGCACCAG
>JAUXNZ010000184.1 GCA_030682595.1 Rhodocyclaceae bacterium
CCCACCCCCAGCCCCGCGGCGGAGGGCGAAGTTTGCTCGCTGCGCTCGTCCATGAACGCGGCGTCAAATTGTGTAGTTCACGTTAACCCCATGCCACGCGCCGAGACAACCATTGTCAACAAACTGGGCCTCCATGCCCGCGCTTCCGCCAAGCTGACCGAACTGGCCGGCCGCTTTCCCTGTGAAGTCTGGATGGAAAGAAATGGCCGGCGCATCAACGCCAAGAGCATCATGGGGGTGATGATGCTGGCGGCCGGCAAGGGCAGCAGCGTGGTCGTGGATACCACCGGCGAACAGGCCGAAGCAGCGCTTGGCTCGATCCTGACGCTGATTGCCGACCGTTTCGGAGAAGATGAGTGAGCTTTTCCCTGCATGGCCTCGCCGTCTCACAGGGCATCGCCATCGGCCATGCCCATCTGGTGTCGCATGCCACGCTCGAAGTCGCCCGCTACACGGTGCGCGAACGTGACGTGCCGCGCGAGATCGAGCGTTTCGCGGCGGCGCTGGCGACGGTGCGGGGCGAACTGGGCGTCCTGCACGCGGAGGCGGTGACACCCGGCGCGCCCTCTGAACTCGCGGCGCTGGTCAATGTGCATGCGATGTTCCTCGACGATCCGCTCCTGGCCGAGGCGCCCAAGCAACTGATCGCCGACCGCCGTTGCAACGCCGAGTGGGCGCTGGTGCAGCAGATGGAACTGCTGGTCGCGCAGTTCGAGGAAATCGACGACAGCTACCTGCGCGAGCGCAAGCATGACATCGTGCAGGTGGTCGAACGGGTCTTGCGCGTCCTCCTCGACAAGCCGCGCCGGCTGGCCAAACTGGGGAGCTACAGCGAACTGGTCATCGTCGCCCACGACCTGTCGCCAGCCGACACCATCCAGTTCAAGAACCTGAAGATCGCCGGCTTTGTCACCGACCTGGGCGGCGCCACCTCGCATACCGCGATTGTCGCCAGGAGCCTCGCCATCCCTGCCGTGGTCGGCCTGCACCACGCGCGGCCACTGGTGCGCGAAGGCGACCTGATCATCGTCGATGGCACCCGCGGCGTATTGATTGTCGACCCTGGCGAGCGGGTGCTGGAGGAATACCAGCTCAAAAAGCGCGAACTGGAACTCGAACGCTCGAAGCTGAAGCGCCTGAAGACCGCACGCTCCGCCACGCTCGACAATGTCGAGGTTTCCCTGCAAGCCAACATCGAGTTGCCGCAGGACATTGTGCAGGTCAAGGAAGCGGGCGCCGACGGCGTCGGCCTGTTCCGCACCGAGTTCCTGTTCATGAACCGCGACAGCCTGCCCAGCGAAGACGAGCAGTTCGAGGCCTATCGCCTGGTGGCGAAGGCGCTTGCCGGCAAGCCGCTGACCATCCGCACGCTCGACCTCGGCGCCGACAAGACGGCGCGCGCCCTGCACGGCGCCGAGCGCCAGTCACCCAATCCGGCGCTGGGCCTCCGGGCCATCCGCTATTGCCTGGCCGAACCGCAACTCTTTCTTGCCCAGTTGCGCGCCATCCTGCGCGCCTCGCATGTCGGCAACGTACAGATCCTCATCCCGATGCTGGCGCACGCCACCGAAATCGAACAGACCCTGGCGATGATCGAGCAGGCCAAGCAACAGTTGCGCGAACGCCGCTGCAAATTCAATGAAAAGATCGCCGTCGGCGGCATGATCGAGATTCCCGCCGCCGCGCTGGCGCTGGGGGCCTTCGTCCGCCGCCTGCAGTTCCTCTCGATCGGCACCAACGACCTGATTCAATACACACTGGCAATTGACCGCACCGACGAAGCGGTCGCCCATTTGTATGATCCCCTGCATCCGGCCATCCTGCGGCTCCTGTCGCATGTCATCCTGGCCGCGCAAAAGGCCGAGGTCCCCGTGGCCGTCTGCGGTGAGATGGGCGGCGACCCGAAACTGACGCGGCTGCTGCTCGGCATGGGCCTGCGGCAGTTTTCGATGCACCCGACGCAATTGCTCGAAGTGAAACAACAGGTGGTGATGGCCGACACCGAGCAACTCTCCGGCAAAGTCGCCCGTATCCTGCGCCTCGACGAGCCGGAACGCATCCGCGAAATGGTGGAGAACCTCTAACTTTCATGGTCGCTGGCGCCACCCCCGTGCATGAAATACGCAAAAGGCAAATATCGCCCCCCACCCCCAGCCCCCGCCCCGAGGCGGGGGCAAAGTTTGTTCGCTGCGCTTATGGGGTTACTCGGCGTCAAATTGCGTATTTCACGCTAAGCGCCGTCCCCGTATTGGCGGCGTTCCGGCTACCGCCGTCCCGCCAGCGCCGACTTTTACCGTGGTAAAGTTCGCCCCCATGCGAAAAATACTGTCTGTTCTGCTGATCGCTTGCGCCGGATTTTTTGTTTCCGCGCACGCCGATGAAGCACCATACGCCCCGCAGTTGGTCGAACCTCCCCTGCAACTGCGCATGTCGCTCGACGAGTTGCCGCCCTCGATGATGTCGCGTGCCGTCGATGGCGTGCAGCAAACCCTCGACCAGGCGCTCGAACTGCTGGGCATCCGCTACCAGCGCGGTGGCAACTCGCCGGAAACCGGTTTCGACTGCTCCGGCTATGTGCGCCATGTGTTCGGCGCCAGCCTTGGCCTGTCACTGCCCCGCAGTGCGCACGCCATCAGCCAGGCTGCCGAACGCATTGACAAGCAGGAGCTGCAACCCGGCGACCTGGTGTTCTTCAATACCATGCGCCGCGCCTTCTCGCATGTCGGCATCTATCTGGGCGATGGCCAGTTCGTCCATGCCCCGCGCGCCGGCGGCCGCGTGCGGATCGAAAACATGGGTGACCGTTACTGGAAACGGCGTTTCGACGGCGCGCGGCGCGTCCTGTTTTAACGCGCACATGCCCGAGCGCAGCATCGGCCCCGTCACGGCAAGGCGTTTCGTCTGTGCCGAACCGATCACGCTGGCAGCCGGCGTCACCCTGCCGGGCTGGGAGCTGGCCTACGAAACCTACGGCACGCTCAATGCGGCGCGTTCCAACGCCGTCCTGATCTGTCATGCGCTGTCCGGCCATCACCATGTGGCGGGCTATTACACCGACGCGCCGAAAAACATCGGCTGGTGGGACAACCTGATCGGCCCCGGCAAACCGCTCGACACCAACCGCTTTTTCGTCGTCGGCGTGAATAACCTGGGCGGTTGCCACGGCTCGACCGGCCCCTCCTCCCTCAATCCGGCCACGGGCGAACCCTGGGGAGCGGACTTTCCGGTGGTCACCGTCAGCGACTGGGTGCGCGCCCAGGCGAAACTGGCCGATGCCTTGGGCATCGAAAGTTGGGCGGCCGTGGTCGGCGGCAGTCTGGGCGGCATGCAGGCGCTGCAATGGACGATCGACCTGCCCGAGCGCGTTCGCCACGCGCTGGTGATCGCCGCCGCGCCCCGGCTCACCGCCGAGAACATCGCCTTCAACGACGTCGCCCGCCAGGCCATCATCACCGACCCGGAATTTCACGGCGGCAATTTCTATCGCCACAACGTGCGCCCGACGCGCGGCCTGCGCCTGGCGCGCATGCTCGGCCACATCACCTATTTGTCGGACGACCAGATGGCCGAGAAATTCGGCCGCAAGCGGCGGCCCAGCGCCGGCAGCTACGGTTTCGGCGTCGAGTTCGAGATCGAGTCCTATCTGCGTTATCAGGGCGACAAGTTCGCCGGCTGGTTTGACGCCAATACCTACCTGCTGATGACCAAGGCGCTCGACTACTTCGATCCGGCCGAAGCGCATGGCGGGGACTTGGCCACCGCGCTGGCCGCCGCGCGCGCGAAGTTCCTCGTCGTCGCCTTCACTACCGACTGGCGTTTTTCGCCGGCCCGCAGTCGCGAGATCGTGAATGCGCTGGTCAAGAACAAACACGCCGTCAGCTACAGCGAAATCACCAGCCCGCACGGCCACGACGCTTTTCTGATGGATGACCACTACTACCACACGGTGCTGGCCGCCTACTTGCGGAACGTGGAAACATGACCCACGCCCTGAAGCGCCCCGACTTCGATGTCATTGCCGGCTGGATGAAGCCCGGCGAAAGCGTGCTCGACCTCGGCTGCGGCGCGGGCGAACTGTTGCAGTTGCTGGCGGCGCGGGGCTTGCGCGGCTGGGGCATCGAACGCGATCCGGGGCATGTGCTGGCGCCATCGAAAACGGCGTCAACGTCATCCAGAGCAACCTGGAAGCGGGCCTGGCCGGCTTCGAGGACAACGCCTTCGACCATGTCGTCCTGTCGCGCACGCTGCAAACCGTGCGCCACACCCAGCAGATCCTCGCCGAAATGCTGCGCGTCGGCCACGAAGCGGTCATCTCCTTCCCCAACTTCGCCTACTGGAAGAACCGCATGGCCGTGCTGAACGGCCGCATGCCGGTATCCGAAGACCTGCCCTACCAGTGGTACGACACGCCCAACGTGCGCTTTTTCACCATGCTCGATTTCGAGGGACTCTGCAACGAGATGGGCATCGCCATCCGCGACCGCCAGGTGCTCGACGAACGCGGCAACACCGTCACCGAAGAACACAACTTCCTCGGCAGCCTGGCGGTGTATCGTATCGGCCGGGACGATTGAATCCTGGCTGCACCAGCGCCGACCGTTGATTCTGGCCGGGCTACGTGCGATACCGCACTGAAATACCCGGGGTGAGCCGTTATCGTGAAAGATTGGGTGGGTGGCGCATTTCGTCAGCGACCATGTCACCGGTTATGATTGTCGAACTGGAGGTCACGAAATGCTGAAAATTCGTCACGTATTTATTGCGCTAGCAATGCTGTTGCCATTTACGGCAGCGGCCACAGTTCAGGTGAGCATTGGTATCGGGCTGCCACACGCCAGCATCGGGATCAATCTGCCCGCCTACCCGCAACTTGTCCGCGTGCCAGGTTACCCGGTCTACTACGCGCCAAACCTGACAGCGAATTTCTTCTTTTACGACAGCATGTTTTGGGTGTACCAGAACGATAACTGGTACGCCAGTTCCTGGTACAACGGCCCGTGGGGGATGGTGGGGCCGGAGTTTGTGCCGGTGTTCGTCCTGCGCATCCCGGTGCGCTACTATCGTCAGCCACCCCCGTACTTCCGCGGGTGGCGGTCGGATGCCCCACCACGCTGGGGTGATCACTGGGGCCATGATTGGCAACAGAAGAGACCCGGTTGGGACAAATGGAACCGCAATGCTGCCCCACCACCTGCCCCGCTGCCGAAATACCAGCGGCAATACTCGGGGGATCGCTATCCACAACAGGTGGAGCAGCAGGAGCTGCAAAAGCGGAATTACCGCTACCAGCCGCGTGACCCCGTAGTGCGGCAGCACTATCAGGAGCGGGCAGAGCAAAGAGCGCCCATCCGGCAGGAACAACGGGGAGCGCCGCAGGACAGAGATTCCCGGCAGCAGGATATGCAGCGTGGCATGCCACACCCGCAGGGTGCTCCAGCCCCGCGCATGCAGTCACCGCAACGGGACTTTGAAGACATGCAGAGGTCACCCCCGGCATCTTCTCAATCGGGACGCCCGGAAGTTCAAGATCGCCGGCAGCCACCACAGCCTGCGCTGGACCCGCGTGGCCAGCAGATGCCAAGAACGCAGGGCCGGGAAGAAGGACTGCAGGGCAAAGACGCCACGCGCGAGCCGAAACGGAAGGGACAAGAGCCGGAGCAGGAGCGCGGTCGGGGCCGCAATGAGTAGCCGGGCCGCTCTCGGTTTCCGTAAATCAATCAAGAATCAGTAGCAACAGGAGATACAACATGAAACGTTTTTTGATCGCAGCGGCAATCGCCCTCGGCACCCTTGTCACCCCGGTACTCGCTGCCGATGTTGGCGTCTCGGTCAGCATCGGCCAACCCGGTTTCTATGGCCGCATCGACATCGGTGGCTATCCGCAGCCACAGGTGATCTATCACCAGCCAATAATCATC
>JAUXNZ010000190.1 GCA_030682595.1 Rhodocyclaceae bacterium
ACGCGTCGGCATGCCGGTGGACGGCCCGCCGCGCTGCACGTCGAAGACCACCACGGGCACCTCGGCGAAATAGGCCAGGCCGAAGAATTCCTGCATCAGCGAAATGCCGGGGCCGGAGGTTGCCGTGAAGGCGCGGGCGCCATTCCACGCGGCGCCGATCACCATGCCGATCGAGGCCAGTTCGTCCTCGGCCTGCACGATGGCATAGCGCGCCTTGCCGTTGTCGGGGTCGGTGCGGTACTTGCGGCAATAGCCGGTGAAGGCTTCGATCACTGGCGTCGACGGCGTGATCGGGTACCAGGCGGCAACGGTTGCGCCGCCATACACGGCGCCCAGGCCGCAGGCATGGTTGCCGTTGATGAAGATCTTGTCGCCCACGCCGTTCGCCCGCTCGACCCGCAGGCCGATGGGGCAGGGCAAGGCATCGCACGCCGCGTCATGGCCGATTTTCAGCGCATTGACATTGGCGTCGAGCAACTTGTCCTTGCCGCGATATTGCTCGGCGAGCAGGGTTTCCACCACCGCGAATTCCATGTCGAGCAGCGCGGTGAGCGCGCCCACATACATGATGTTCTTGAACAACTGACGCTGGCGCGGATCGGTGTAGGCGCGGTTGCACAGCTCGGTGAGCGGCAGGCCCAGCACCACCACGTCGCCGCGAAAACGCGAGCGCGGCAGCGTTTTGGTCGAGTCGTAGAGCAGATAGCCGCCGTCAGCGATCTCGGCGATATCCCGGTCCCAGGTCTGCGGATTCATCGCCACCATCAGGTCGCAACCGCCGCGCCGGCCGAGCCAGCCCGCGCCCGAAACACGCAGTTCATACCAGGTCGGCATGCCCTGGATGTTGGACGGGAAAATGTTGCGCGGCGCGATCGGCACGCCCATGCGCATCACCGCGCGCGCGAACAGTTCGTTGGCCGAAGCCGAACCCGAACCATTGACGTTGGCGAACTTGATGACGAAATCGTTACAGCTTTGGAGCGACTGGGCGGTCATGTGCGACGCGCCTCCGCTCCGGCCGTGGCGGTTTGCAGGAAATATTTCCGCATGTCCCAGGCGCCGGTTGGACAGCGCTCGGCGCACATGCCGCAGTGCAGGCAGATATTCTCGTCCTTGACCATCACCCGCCCGGTCTTGAGCGCACCCGACACATACAGCGCCTGAGCGTGATTTTTTGCGGGCGCTTTCAGCCGGCCGCGCAGCTCATCTTCCGCGCCATTGGCGGTGAAACTGATGCATTCGGTCGGGCAGATATCGGCGCAGGCATCGCACTCGATGCAGGCCTGGTCGGTAAATACCGTGGCGATATCGCAATTCAGGCAGCGATCGGCCTCGGCACAGGCGAGGAACGGGTCGAAGCCGATTTCGAGTTCGAGCTTGATGTCGAGCAGCGTCATTTCGCGCGCCTTGGTCGGCACATGCTTGCGGGTTTCCTCGGAGACGTTGTTGGCGTAACTCCATTCGTGGATACCCATTTTCTGGCTGACGAGACTGGCGAGCGGCGGCGGCCGCTTCTGCAGATCACGCCCGCGGCAGTAGCGGTCGATGGAAATCGCCGCCTCATGGCCGTGGGCCACGGCGGTAATGATGTTCTTCGGTCCGAACGCCGCGTCACCGCCAAAAAACACCTGCGGCAGCGAGGATTGCAGCGTGACGGGATCAAGCACCGGCAAGCCCCATTTATCGAACTCGAGACCGATGTCCCGCTCGATCCAGGGAAAGGCGTTCTCCTGGCCGATGGCCACCAGCACCTCGTCGCATTCCATCAACTCGTCCGCTGCGCCGGTCGGGATCAGGCTACGCCGGCCCTTGGCGTCGTATTCGGCGCGCACCTTCTCGAACAGCACGCCGGTGAGCTTGCCGTGGTCATGCTTGAATTCCTTGGGCACCAGCATGTTGAGAATGGGAATGCCCTCGTTGATCGCATCTTCCTTTTCCCAGGGCGATGCCCTCATTTCGTCGAAGCCGCTGCGCACCACCACCTTGACATCCTCGCCGCCCATGCGCCGCGCCGAGCGGCAGCAGTCCATCGCCGTGTTGCCGCCACCAAGCACAATGACGCGCTTTTCTGTCTTGGTCGTGTGACCGAAGGACACATTGGCCAGCCAATCGATGCCAATATGGATATGCGCGCCGGCTTCCCGGCGCCCCGGCACATTGGCCTCGCGGCCGCGCGGCGCGCCGGTACCGACAAACACCGCGTCCCAGCCTGCTGCCAGCACCTCGCGCAAACTGCCCACCCAGTACTCATAATGCATGGCGACGCCCAGGTCCGTGATGTAGGCGCACTCCTCGTCGAGCACGCTGTCGGGCAGGCGAAATTTGGGAATCTGGCTGCGCATCATGCCGCCGGGTTGCTTGCCGCTGTCAAACACGCTGACCTGGTAGCCAATCATGGCGAGATCGCGGGCGACGGTCAGTGCGGCCGGGCCGGCGCCAATGCAGGCAATGGGCATGAGGTTTTTCTGCGCGGGCGGTTTCGGCAGGTGGTGACGGATGTCGTCCTTGAGGTCGGCGGCCACGCGCTTGAGCCGACAGATGGCGACGGGTTCCGCATCCACGCGGCCACGCCGGCAGGCAGGCTCGCAGGGCCGGTCGCAGACGCGGCCAAGAATGCCCGGAAACACGTTGGCATGCCAGTTGATCAGGTAGGCGTCCGAATAGCGGCCGGCGGCAATCAGACGGATGTATTCCGGAACGGGGGTGTGGGCCGGGCAGGCCCACTGGCAATCCACGACCTTGTGCAAATAGTCGGGGGCGCCAATGTCGGTCGGCTTCACTTCTTCGCACTCTCCATTTTCGATCCTCAGACTTCCAGCGTCGAGTCTAGCACCACCGTTTCGCGGCGCAATCGTGGAGAACCGCAGGAATCCAACAGCACACCATTCACCGTAAAAATCCGCTACCCTTGCAAATCCTCGATTGCCTAACGGTGATTCATCATGGCGCTGCGCGCACTCATATTCGACGTCGATGGCACTCTGGCCAACACCGAGCGCGATGGCCATCGCCCCACCTTCAACTCCGCATTCGAAGAAGTTGGCCTCGACTGGCACTGGAGCGAGAAATTTTACGGCACGCTGCTGAATGTCACGGGCGGTGAAGAGCGGATTCGTTATTACGCGGAAAAATACGACCCGGCAACGCTGGCGCGGCCCGACTTCGAACAACTGCTACAGCGCATCCACACATTGAAAACCCGCAATTACCAGCGTTTGCTCGCCGCCAGGACCATCCCGCTGCGTAGCGAAATCGGCCACCTGATTTGCGATGCGCGCACCGAGGGCGTGCGCTTGGCGATCGCGTCGAGTTCAAAGCGCGAAAACATTGCGGGCCTGTTGCAAGCCAATCTGGGGCCGACGGCAGACCGTTGGTTCGATGTGATCGCCTCGGGTGACGTCGTCGCGGCCAAGAAACCCGCCCCGGATATCTACTTGTGGGCGCTCAAGGAACTCGGCCTGCCGGCGCGTGACTGCCTGGCCGTGGAAGATTCGGCTCATGGCCTGGCCGCCAGCCTGGCGGCGGGCATTCCGACGGTCGTTACGGTAAGCGATTACACAATGAACGAAAACTTCGAAGGCGCCCGCATGGTGCGGCACGAGGCCGATAGTCTGTCGCTCGATCAACTGCGCCTGTGGCACGCCACGGCGGGCGCCGCCTGACAAACAAACGCCCGCCCCCCTTGCCCCCCTCGCGGGGGGTTCTCAATGGCTCGCTGCGCTCGCTTATTACGGGGTGCAACTATTAGCAGCGGAGCGGATTGTGTGCGGCAAAGCCGCATCTCGCTGCGCGAGACCAGTCTTCGACTGTCCTGCGGCCTGCGGCCTGGTG
>JAUXNZ010000198.1 GCA_030682595.1 Rhodocyclaceae bacterium
CTCAAGTCCCTGCAGAACAAGGACCTGGCGCTCGACCACGCGATGATTCCGCTCGGCAGCTGCACCATGAAACTCAACGCCGCCGCCGAGATGATGCCGGTCAGCTGGCCCGCCTTTGGTGGCATGCATCCATTCGCCCCGGCTGAACAGGCACGCGGTTACGCCCAAATGATCGACCAACTGGCCGGTTGGCTCACCGTCATCACCGGCTTTGATGCGCTGTGCGTCCAGCCCAACTCCGGCGCGCAGGGCGAATACGCGGGTCTGGTCTCGATCCGCCGCTATCAGGCAGCAGCAGGGCAAGCCCACCGCGACATCTGCCTGATCCCGAAATCCGCCCATGGCACCAACCCCGCCACGGCGCAAATGTGCGGGCTGCAAGTTGTTGTCGTCGATTGCGATGAAAACGGCAACGTCGACGTCGCCGACCTGAAGGCCAAGGCGGCGCAGCACGCGGCCAATCTTTCCTGCCTGATGATCACCTACCCCTCCACCCACGGCGTGTTCGAAGAAGCCGTCAGGGAAATGTGCGAGATCACCCACGCCCACGGCGGCCAGGTTTACATGGACGGCGCCAACCTCAACGCCCCGTTGGGCCTGACTTCACCGGGCTTTGTCGGCGCCGATGTCTCGCACATCAACCTGCACAAGACCTTCGCCATTCCCCATGGCGGCGGCGGGCCGGGCATGGGGCCCATTGGGCTGAAGGCGCATCTGGCCCCCTTCGCGCCCGGCCATGTGCTGGCGGCGGATCGTGTCGGCACTCAAGGCGCGGTATCCGCCGCGCCATTCGGCTCGGCCTCGATCCTGCCGATCTCGTGGATGTTCATCGCCATGATGGGTGGCACGGGGCTGCGCCAGGCCACACAGGTCGCCATCCTCAATGCCAACTACATCGCCACGCGGCTCAAGGAACACTACCCGGTGCTCTACACCGGCGCCCACGGGCGCGTCGCGCATGAGTGCATCCTCGACATCCGCGCCATCAAGGCGGCCACGGGAATCGCCGAAATCGACATCGCCAAGCGCCTGATGGACTACGGCTTCCACGCGCCGACGGTGAGCTTCCCAGTCGCCGGCACGCTGATGGTCGAGCCGACCGAATCGGAGAACCAGGCCGAGCTCGACCGCTTCATCGCTGCGATGATCAGCATCCGCAACGAGATTCGCCGGATCGAAGCGGGCGAATGGCCGGCGGACGATAATCCGCTGAAGAATGCGCCGCACACGCAGGCCGACATCATCGGCGATTGGCAGCACCCCTACTCGCGCGAGACGGCGGTATTCCCACTGCCGTATGTTGCCGCCAACAAGTTCTGGCCGTCGGTGAATCGCATCGACGACGTCTGGGGCGACCGCAACCTGTTCTGCGCCTGCGTTCCTATTGAGGATTATGCAAATGGCTGACCAACATCTCATCCTCACCGTCATCGGCGACGACCGCCCCGGCCTCGTCGAAGAACTCGCCAGCGCCATCGCCGCCCACGACGGCAACTGGCTTGAAGCCTCGCTGGCGCACCTGTCCGGCAAATTTGCCGGCATCGTCAGGGTGGCCGTTTCCGCCAACCAGGTCGAGCCGCTCAAGGCCACGCTGGCAAAACTCGTCGGCCTTAAAGTGAGCGCGGAAGTCGCCGCGGAAGAAAAGTCGGCGCCTCATTTTCCAACAACTGGACGGCGTCTGACGCTCAATCTCGTCGGCCACGACCGTATCGGCATCGTCCGCGAAGTCTCGCAGGTACTGGCGCGCCATGCCGTCAACGTCGAAGAACTGGCAACCTACACCAGCAGCGCGCCGATGTCGGCGGAAGTGCTTTTCCATGCCGAAGCCGAACTCTTCACCGCGCCCGACTTCGATGCCCGCGCGCTGAAGGCCGAGTTGGAAAGACTCTCCGACGACCTGATGGTCGACATTACGCTTGGGGAAACCCTGTAATGCCGATCTATCACCTCGGCGAAAAAATCCCGCAACTCGCCGCCTCGGTCTGGGTCGCCCCCAACGCCACCGTGATCGGCGACGTGCGCCTCGCTGCCAACGTCAGCATCTGGTGGAACGCCGTGCTGCGCGGCGACAACGACCCGATCGTCATCGGTGAAAACACCAACATCCAGGACGGCTCGGTGCTGCACACCGACGTCGGCGAGCCGCTCACCCTCGGCCGCGACATCACCGTCGGCCACAAGGTCATGCTGCACGGCTGCACCATCGGCGACGGCGCGCTGATCGGCATGGGCAGCATCGTCCTCAACGGCGCGGTGATCGGCAAGCAATGCCTGATCGGCGCCGGCGCGCTGATTCCAGAAGGCAAGGTGATTCCCGACCGCTCGCTGGTCGTCGGCGCACCGGGTCGGATCGTGCGCGAACTCAGCGATGCGCAGCTCATCATGCTGGCCAACAGCGCCGTGCATTATGTGGAAAACGCAGAGCGCTACCGGCGGACGCTCGGCGCGACAGCGCTTTAAAATCCCCCCACACTGGCGCGAAAAGCGCCAGAATGTTCTTGAGTCTCACTTTCGGAAGAGCAGCGTCCCGCACCGGGATGCCAGAATGCCGTCGGGGGAATGTCATGTTGAGCAAGGCCAAGCTGACCGGGCTATGCGCGTTTTTCATCGCGGCATGTCTGCTTGCACTGCCGGCGCGGGCCGCCACCCCGGCTGCGGATGACCGTGAGCCTCTGACCTTCGGTGTCTTTGCCTTCCTCGGCAAGGAGCGCACCCGCGCCATGTATCAACCCGTGGCGGATTACCTCAATCAGACCCTCAAACATGAGCGCGTCGTGCTCAGGGTGCTCACTGATGGCGAATTGGAGAGCGCACTCGCCAGCGGCGAACTGGACATTGTGACGACCAACGCCACGCATTTCATAGTGGTACGGAAGCGGATGCCGCTGACCGGTGTGATTGCCACTCTGGTGGCGAGCGAGGCGGGCCAGCCCCTGCACATGCTGGGCGGGGCCATCATCGCCCGCGCCGACCGGGATGACATCCGCAACCTGGCGGATATCCGGAACAAGGTAATTGCTGCCCTGAGCCCCTCCAATTTAGTCGGCTATCGGGCCCAGGCCTACGAATTGTTGCGGGCTGGTATCCACTTGCCCGGCGCTGCGGCCCAGGTGGACATTCTGGGCGAGCATCAGGCCGTGGTGCACGCAGTGCTGGCGGGGCGCGCCGAGGTTGGCTTCGTCCGCAGCGGCATTCTGGAAATGATGCAGCGTGAAGGCAGCCTGCCGGCAGGCGCGGTAAAACTGATCGGGCCACAACATCACCCCGGTTATCCGTACCAGGTTTCGAGCCGGCTGTACCCGGAATGGCCGGTATTTGCCCTGCCCCATGTGAAGGAGTATTCAGTGCGCCATGTGGCCGCCGCCCTCTTTTCCCTCGAGCCGGATCATCCGGCCGCCCGGGCGGCCGGCATTCATGGCTATACCGTGCCGGCGGATTACCTGCCCGTGGAAGAACTTTCCCGCGCCCTGCGCCTTCCCCCCTTCGACCAGGCGCCCCATTTCACGCTGCGGGACGCCTGGGAGAAGTGGCGGCTGTTCGTGATCCTGGGCCTGCTGCCGGGGCTGCTGGTAGCGTCCCTGTCTGTCGCCTTGATGCTGGCCCTGCGCCGCGCCCGCTGTGAAAAAGAGCGTTCGGCGGGTTTGTTGGCCGGACTTGGCGAAGGGGTATATGGCTGCGACCTGCAGGGCCGGTGCATCTTCATCAACCCCGCCGCGCTGCAAATGCTCGGCTTGACAGAAGCCGAAGTGCTTGGATGCGACCAGCACCTGCTGTTTCACCATCACAAACCGGATGGCACAGCCTATCCAAATTCAGAGTGTCCAATTTCCCAGACACTTTCCGATGGCACGGCCAGGCGAGGCGAGGAATGGTTTTTCCGCGCCGACGGCAGCGGCTTTCCGGTAGACATGGTCGTGACGCCCACGCAACAGCAATCCGGGCTGCGCAGTGGCGCTGTGGTGGCTTTTCAGGACATCACCCAGCGCAAAGCCATGGATCGTGAGTTGCTGCGGCTTGCCACCACCGATACGCTGACCGGGCTGGCCAACCGCCGTCATTTCCTCGACGAGATCGGGCAGGAGCTCGCGCGTATCCGCCGTTTCACCGAACCCGCAGCCTTGCTGATGCTGGATCTGGATCATTTCAAGAACATCAACGACCAGCATGGTCACGCCGCGGGAGACGCCGTGCTCAAGGCCTTTGCCGGGGTCGTGACGGACAGCCTGCGCAAGACCGACCGGGCCGGGCGCTTGGGTGGCGAGGAATTCGCCATCCTGTTGCCCGGAACCCATGCCGACGCGGCCCAGGCCTTTGCCGAACGCTTGCGCTCGAGCGTGGAAGCGCTGCCCATCGCATTCGAGAACCTGACCCTGTATATCACCGTGAGCATCGGCGTGACCGGCCTCAACCCGGAGGACGTCGAATCAACATTGAAGAGAGGAGACCGCGCCCTTTATCTCGCCAAGGGAAACGGCCGCAATCGGGTGGAACTGCTGCTATCGTAAAACGAGGTCGGCGGGGAGCAAGTCAGGTTAATCGCCAGGCTTTTCGAAGCTTCGTTCGATTAACACGCCGACCTCGCGTGTCATGACAGGATTTTTGCTTTTGCCCAGACACGCCTCGCCGAATTCAGGCTGGCCAGAATGTGCAATAGCTCGCCGAACTACCAACATTTTTTGACGGAGACCGCCCCATGAAACGTGCCTGGTTCCTGCCACTGCTGCTAATTGCTTTGCCGACATTTGCCGCCG
>JAUXNZ010000199.1 GCA_030682595.1 Rhodocyclaceae bacterium
ATGAGATCAACAACCCGCTGAGCGGCATGCTGACCGCCATCGATACGCTGAAGGAGTATGGCCAAGGTGATTTCCGCACCATGAAAACCATCGGCCTGCTCGAGCGCGGCCTGGTGCAGATCAGGGAGATCGTCGGCGCGCTGCTGGTGCAGGCAAACGTCAAGGGGCGTCACCTGGGACGCGAGGATGTCGAGGACGTTCGCCTATTGATCAAGTTGCAGGCGGACAAGAAACACCTGGAATTTTCCGTGACGGACAAGATGCCGGACAGTGTGCCCATTGCGGCCACCGTCGCCCGGCAGATCATGATCAACCTGCTGCTGAATGCCGTGCAGGCCGCCCCGGACCATGGCCACGTCATGCTTGAGGTGGCCGCAGCCGATGCGGTACTGACGATCGTCGTCAGCAATGATGGCGACCCGATTTCCCCCGAGCGCTTGCAGGGGATCTTCGAGCCATTCCCCCCGCAAGGTCGCGCCGGACGCGGTCTGGGATTGTGGATCACTTACCAGATTGTCAGCCAGTTGCAAGGCCGTATCCATGTTGAACGACTTGAAGATATCACTCGCTTTTCCGTCAATCTGCCCTTGGTGACGCCGCCATGACCCAAAATTTCAGTGTGTGTCTGATCGAAGATGACGAAATCGTCGGCGAAGCCCTTTCCGACCGCTTCATGCTCGAAGGTATTCGTTGCGACTGGTTCAAGGACGGCAACAGCGCCATCGCCGCGCTGCGTCAGCAGCGCTATGACGCGGTCGTCTGCGATATCCAGCTGCCTGACATTGATGGCGAAACCGTGTTTGTCACGTTGAAGGACATGGCCGTCGACCTGCCGCCATTCATTTTCACCACTGCTTACGGTTCCATTGATCGCGCCGTCAATCTGTTGAAGCAGGGCGCCCACGATTTTTTGACCAAGCCGCTCGATGTGCGCATTCTGTTGGAAAAACTGGACCAGTTGTTCGAGCACGGCCAACCGGCCGCCGGGCCGGGCCTTGGCCTGGGCGTTTCGCTGGCGATGCGCCACATCGAGTCGCTGTTGCCACGCCTGGCGGCACGCTCGGGAACGATACTCATCACCGGTGAGTCCGGCGTTGGCAAGGAGGAGGTGGCCCGTGCCATCCACCGCCTGGCCGATCCTGAAGGTCAGCAGCCCTTCGTGGCCATCAATTGCGGCGCACTGACCGAAACGCTGCTCGAAGCCGAGTTGTTCGGCTATGTGAAGGGCGCCTATACTGGTGCCCACCGTGACAAGAAGGGTTGTTTCGAACTGGCGCACGGCGGGACGCTGTTCCTTGACGAGATCGGCGAAATGTCACCGGGCATGCAGGTCAAACTGTTGCGTGTTTTGCAGGAAAAGCAGATCACGCGTGTCGGTGGCGATGCGCCCATCCAAGTCGATATTCGTTTGATCTGCGCGACCCATCAGGACTTGAAGCGCATGGTCGAAGCGGGACGCTTTCGCGAAGATCTCTATTACCGTGTACATGTCGTACACATTCACGTCCCGCCGTTGCGCGAACGCCGGGATGACATTCTGTGGCTGGCCCATAAGTTTCTCGCCACCAACGAGGCCGCGCATCACGAGTCCTGCGCACTCACGCCCGATGCCGAATGGGCCATGCTCGATTACCCGTGGCCGGGCAATGTGCGCGAACTCAAAAATTGCCTCGAACGGGCCTGCATCCTGCATGACACCACCCAGATGACCCCGCAGATGCTGTTTGGTCAGTCCGAAGCGCCGGTCGACGTGGCGGCTGCAGCGGCCGTGGCGGATAACAGCGGCTCGCTCGGCGACTACCTGAACCAATGCGAACGGAAATATCTCGAAAGCCGCCTGACCGCCAACGGCTGGCGCATGGGGGAGACCGCGACTTCGCTCGGCATCGGTCGCAAAAGCCTCTGGGAAAAAATGAAGAAGCTCGCAATCGAGCCGCCTCGCTAACGGAGCGCCGTCCCGCCAGCGCCGACTTTTAGTGCAGGTGGGACGCCCAACAATCCGCCAGCGCCGACTTTTTCGTGCGGCCGAGGCGGAGCGGTTGCACTGGCCAGTCACCCCGAAATCGGCTACAGTGCGCGCTCGTTTTTATAACCATAACCCAGTGAGGTCACCATGAGCGCCAAGGGGCAGATGCTACAAGACCCTTTTCTCAACGCATTACGCCGCGAGCATATTCCGGTTTCAATCTATCTGGTCAACGGCATCAAGTTGCAGGGACAGGTGGAGTCGTTCGACCAGTATGTCGTGTTGCTCAAAAATACCGTCACCCAGATGGTCTACAAGCACGCGATTTCCACCGTGGTGCCCGCTCGTCCGGTCAGTATCAGCACGGAACCCGATTCCGAGTGATTTCCGTATCTGGTTGGCGCCTGGCCCATGTTTGACCGGCCGGCCGCCAGCGAGGCCGCCGTACTGGTCCAACTGGATTTTGGCGCGGGCGATTTTGCCGAGCGCCTGGAAGAATTCCAGTTGCTGGCAACCAGCGCCGGTGCGCGTCCGGTTGCCACGATCACGGGAAAACGCGGGCGACCCGATCCCGCCACCTTTGCCGGCAAGGGCAAGGTTGAAGAGATCATCGCGGCCGCTAGCGCGGCAGACGCCGATCTGCTGATGTTCAATCATGAACTGTCGCCGGCGCAGCAACGCAACCTCGAACGCATCTGCGAGCGCCGCGTGATAGACAGAAGCAGCCTGATTCTCGACATCTTCGCTCAGCGCGCAAAAAGCCACGAAGGCAAGTTGCAGGTGGAACTGGCCCAGCTTGAACACCTGATGACGCGGCTGGTGCGTGGCTGGACCCACCTCGAACGCCAAAAGGGCGGCATCGGATTGCGCGGCCCTGGTGAAAAACAACTGGAAACCGACCGGCGGCTACTGGGCAAACGAGTCGCTTTACTGAAGGATCGCTTGAAACAACTGGAACGCCAGCGCGCCGTGCGGCGTCGCTCCCGCAGTCGCGGCGAAGTGCTGTCGGTGTCGCTGGTGGGCTATACCAACGCAGGCAAGAGCACCTTGTTCAACGCGCTGACCAGAGCGGGCGCCTATGTGGCCGATCAATTGTTCGCCACGCTGGATACCACCTCGCGGCGCCTTTATGTGCCGACCTGCGAGATGGCCGACGGCCGCTCGGGTTGTCAGATCGTGCTCTCCGACACCGTCGGCTTCATCCGCGACCTGCCGCATGCGTTGGTGGCGGCCTTTCGTGCCACGCTGGAGGAAACCGCCCACGCCGACCTGTTGCTGCATGTGGTCGATGCGGCTAGCCCCGACCGCGAGCAGCAGATGAAGGCCGTGGCGCAAGTGCTCAACGAAATCGGTGCCGCTGATACGCCACAAATTATCATCTGGAACAAGATCGATCTGACCGATGTTGCCCCCGGAGTGGAGCGGGATGAGTGTGATAACATCGCCCGCGTTCGCCTCAGTGCCCGAAGCGGTGTTGGTATTGACCTGCTGCGGGCGGCTTTGGCCGAAGTCTCGCGCAAGCTGGCCCCCCCGATTGAGTACGATAAAACCTGAACCACAGCGGATAAATATGATCACCGGAATTCTGATGTCTCTCAATGACCACGGCTGGGGCAACGACCCCAAGCGCGGCGGCGGCCGCAACAACCAGGGACCGCCAGATCTCGACGAACTCTGGCGCGACGTCAATCGTCGTCTGACCGGCCTGTTCGGTAAAAAACGCGGTGGCCCAAGTAATTCCGGTGGCGGCGATGGCGGTGGTGACGGGCCGAATCTGCCGACCCTGACGCCTGGCCAGTTCGGTGGCGGCGTCGGTCTGCTGTTGGGCCTGGTGGCCGTGGTCTGGTTTGCCAGCGGCTTCTATATCGTCGATGCCAGCCAGCGCGGCGTGGTCTTGACCCTCGGCAAATACAGCGAAACCACCGACCCCGGCCTGCGCTGGCGCCTGCCCTGGCCGATCCAGACCAACGAGGTGGTGAATCTGACCGGTGTGCGTACCGTCGAAATCGGCTATCGCGGTTCGGAAAAAAACAAGGTGCTGAAAGAGGCGCTGATGCTGACCGATGACGAAAACATCGTCAGCGTGCAGTTCGCCGTCCAGTATCTGCTCAAAAGTCCGCAAGACTACATCTTCAAGAACCGCCATCCAGATGATTCAGTCACGCAAACGGCCGAGACGGCGATTCGCGAGGTGGTCGGCAAGAACCGCATGGACTTCGTGCTTTACGAAGGGCGCGACGTGATTGCCGCCAACACGCAGAAGTTGATGCAGGAAAACCTTGATCGTTACGAAACCGGCATCCAGATTCTCTCGGTGACGATGCAGAGCACGCAGCCGCCAGAGCAGGTGCAGGCGGCCTTTGATGATGCCGTCAAGGCCGGGCAGGACAAGGAGCGCCACAAAAACGAAGGCCAGGCTTACGCCAACGACGTGATCCCGCGCGCTCAGGGCGCGGCCTCGCGCCTGAAGGAAGAGGCGGAGGGTTACAAGGCCCGCCTGACCGCCACCGCCGAGGGCGAGGCGGCGCGCTTCTCCAAGCTGTATACCGAATATGCCAAGGCACCCGAAGTGACGCGCCAGCGTCTGTATCTCGAGACCATGCAGCAGCTTTATGCCAATACCAGCAAGGTGATGATCGATACCAAAGGCTCGGGCAATCTGCTGTATCTGCCGCTCGACAAGTTGATGGCCACCGCCGGGGCTACTGCGCCGATCGTGCACGACGCCTCAACTGATCGTTCAGGTGCGCCGGCGTCCGCCCAGGATAACCGCGACGTGCGTACCCGCGGTTCGATTGGCACGCGCGAACGGGGAGACCGTTGATGAAACGCCTACCTTTTATTGCAGCGCTGATGTTTGCCGTCTTTGTCACGGCCGGCTCAGTGATGTTTACCGTCGATCAGCGCCAATACGCGCTGGTTTTCCAGTTGGGCGAAATCAAGGAGGTCATCCAGGAGCCAGGCTTGTCGTTCAAGTGGCCGATGATCCAGAACGTGCGTTTCTTCGACCGGCGCATCCTGACGCTGGATTCTGTCGAGCCCGAGCGTTTCCTCACCGCCGAGAAAAAGCCGGTGCTGGTCGACTCATTTGTCAAGTGGCGGATTGCCGACGTCCGCCAGTATTACATTTCGGTGGGTGGCGACGAGATGCTGGCGCGCACGCGCCTGTCACAAACCGTGAATTCCGGACTGCGCGAGGAATTCGGCCGGCGCACCGTGCATGATGTGGTGTCCGGCGCGCGCGACAAAATCATGGCCGATGTGCAGAAAAAAGCGGATGCGGATGCGCGTGCAATCGGCGTCGAGATTGTTGACGTGCGCCTGAAACGCGTCGATCTGCCGCCGGAGGTTTCCGAGTCGGTCTATCGCCGCATGGAAACCGAACGCAAGCGCGTGGCCAACGAGCTGCGCTCAACCGGCGCGGCGGAATCCGAAAAGATTCGTGCCGATGCCGACCGGCAGCGCGAGGTGATCGTTGCCGAAGCCTATCGCGATGCCCAGAAGGTCAAGGGCGAGGGCGATGCCCAGGCGGCCGCGATTTACGGGCGCGCTTATGGTCAGAATCCAGAGTTCTATGCTTTCTATCGCAGCCTCGAAGCCTATCGCCAGAGTTTTGGCAACAAGAATGACCTCCTGGTGGTCGACCCGAGTGCCGACTTCTTCAAGTATTTGAAGAACAGTGGCAAGGGCGGTGGCAGCAAGTAAGTCACCGATCGCTTCATGAAGACTCTCTTGCTGGCACTGGCGCTGATGCTGGTG
>JAUXNZ010000201.1 GCA_030682595.1 Rhodocyclaceae bacterium
AAACTTGAATGGGGGCACCCCGTAATAAACGAGCAGAGCGAGTCAACAGTCACCCCTCCCGCGAGGGAGGGGCCGGGGGAGGGCGGTCTTTAATTTACCAGCGCCCAGTCACCATTCTTGACCTCGATCAGGCGGAACGCCGACAGGTCGAGTCCCATGTGATCGGTGGGTGACATGTTGACCTTGCCGGCGGTGCCGATGAAGTCCCTGGTTTTTTCAATCTCGTCGCGCACCTTGGCCTTGTCGGTGCTGCCCGCCCGTTTGATGGCCTCGACGACCATCATCAGGCCGTCGACCGCGTGGCCACCGAAGGTGGAGACATCTGCCTTGTAACGCTCGTTGTAAGCCTTCTTGTAGGCCATGACGACCGGTTTCTGCGGGTCCTTGGCGTCGAGCTTGTCGGCGACCAGCAGGGCGGCGGCGGGCAGGCGTACACCTTCGGCCGCCGCGCCGGCGAGCTTGATGAACTCCTCCGAAGCGACGCCGTGGGCGTGATACAGCGGCAGCTTGATGCCGAGTTGCTGGTAGTTCTTGGTCACGATCGCCGGGCCTTGGCCGAGGCCGAAGACAAAGACGGCCTGCACGCCCGGCGCATTGCGAATCTTGGTCAGTTGCGGGCTCATGTCAGTGTCCTTGGGGCCGTAGGTTTCGTTGGCCACCAGCGTGATGCCCATCTTGGCGGCCATGGCTTCGGTTTCCCGCTTGCCCGACTGGCCGAATCCGGAAGTTTCGGAGAGCAGGGCGACCTGGGTCAGGTTGCGTTTCTTCATGTCCTCAAAAACCTTTTCGGCGGCCATGCGGTCGGTGTGCGGGGTCTTGAAAACCCATTTTTTCACCGGCTCGATGATGACGACCGCACCGGCCAGGGAAATGAAGGGCAGGCCGGCCTTTTCAACCAGCGGCACCATCGACATGGTGCTGCCGGTCGTCGTGCCGCCGACGATCAGATCAACCTTGTCCTCTTCGATCAAGCGCTTGGCGAAACCATTGGCCTTGCCGGCATCGCTGCCATCGTCGTAATGTATGAGCTGGATCTGTCGCCCGATCACGCCACCTTCCTTGTTGATCTTTTCGACATACATTTGCAGCGTCTTGAGTTCCGGGTCGCCGAGAAACGCGGCAGGGCCGGTGACGGACAGGACCGAGCCGAGCTTGATCGGCTCGTTGGCGAAGGCACTGGAGAGCGTCAGGGCGCCGGCGATGGTGGCGCCGGCAACGGCCAGGCCAAGTTTTTTGAATAATTGCTTCATTTGATTTATCTCCTCTTTGTTTTGAAAATCATGGTTTGCTGCGTTGATCGATGACCCGCTGCGCCTTGCCGCCCTGGATGCGCGGAATGGACCCAAAATCCATCACCCGCACTTCGGTCGATACACCAATCAGCGACTTGATGTGGTGGCGCAGCAGATGGGCGACTTCCTGGCGTTCCGTGCCTGTGACCTTGAAACTCGCCTCGCGCTGCAACTCGCATTTCACTTCGAGCGCGTCCAGATGGCCTTCGCGGGTAACGATCAACTGGTAGTTGCCGGAGAGGCGCGGGTCCTTGAGGATCAGTTCCTCGACCTGCGTTGGAAAGACATTCACGCCGCGGATGATCAGCATGTCGTCGGAGCGGCCGACAATCTTGCCGATGCGGCGCATCGAGCGCGACGTCGGCGGCAACAGGCGGGTGAGGTCGCGCGTGCGGTAACGGATGACCGGGAAGGCCTCCTTGGTCAATGAGGTGAACACGAGTTCGCCTTCCTCCCCGTCGGGCACGACCGCACCCGTTTCCGGGGTGATGATCTCGGGGTAAAAGTGGTCTTCCCAGATCACCGGGCCGTCCTTCGATTCGAAGCATTCGCAGGCGACGCCGGGACCGAGCACTTCCGAGAGACCATACACATCAACGGCATCGATATTCATCTTGGCCTCGATCTCGCCGCGCATCGCCTCGGTCCACGGTTCGGCGCCGAACATGCCCATGCGCAGCGAAGAAGCGCGCGCATCCAGACCCTGTTTCTCGAACTCTTCAGCCAGCACCAGCATGTACGACGGCGTCACCATGATGATGTCGGGACGGAAATCGTTGATGATCTGGATCTGTTTTTCGGTCTGTCCGCCGCTCATCGGGATGACCGTGCAGCCGAGGTGTTCGGCGCCATAGTGGGCGCCCAGGCCGCCGGTGAACAGGCCGTAGCCGTAACCCACATGAACGATGTCGCCGGGCCGCCCGCCCGCGGCGTAGAGCGAGCGCGCCATCAGGCTGGACCAGGTGGCGATGTCGTTCTTGGTGTAGCCGACGACGGTCGGCTTGCCGGTCGTGCCGGAGGAGGCGTGCACCCGCACGACCTGTTCGCGCGGCACCGCGAACATGCCGAAAGGATAGTTGGCGCGCAAGTCCGACTTGGTGGTGAAGGGGAATCTCGCCAGATCCTGCAAACTGTGCAGGTCGTCCGGATGCACGCCGGCGGCAGCGAACTTGTTGCGATAGTGCGGCACGTTGGTGTAGACGTGCTGTAGCGTCTTTTTCAATCGGTCCGTCTGCAGCGCGACGATCTCGTCACGACTGGCGCTCTCGATGCTTGCATAAGCTCCCGCTTGCGGTCTGCTGGCCGCCATTCTCTTCTCCCCCGCGCCGGTATTGTTGTGGAAACCCCGAAAATTACCACAACGAGGTCGTGGTTGTGAAAACGGATCAAGGCATAATGGCGTTCCTGAACCGTCGGCCCGCATCGTGAAAAGAGGCTGCGGATCATTCAAATTCCCGGGAGGAGGGGCTTCATGAACGGCGAGTGGCTGCCGCAATTTCTGCAATTTCTGTTTTCCGGCATTACGGTCGGCGCAGCCTATGCCCTGGCGGCATTGGGATTTACGCTGATTTACAACGCCAGCAACGTGATCAATTTCGCCCAGGGCGAATTCATCATGCTGGGCGGCATGCTGACGGTGTTCTTCCTACAGGCGGGCCTGCCGATGCCGGTCGCGGTGCTGCTGGCGATTTTCATTCCCGCCCTGGTCGGCATCCTGATCGAGAAGCTGGCCATCGAGCCGGTGAAAAACGCCGAAGTGACGACGCTGATCATCATCACCATCGGCGCCGCGCTGGTGATCCGCGGCGTGGTGCAGATTTTCCTCGGCAAGGGCACGCACAGTTTCCCGCCGTTTTCGAGCGCGGAGCCGATTGCCATTGCCGGCGCCACGCTGCTGCCGCAAAGCCTGTGGGTGCTTGGCGTCGCGGGGCTGGTGGTCGTGGCACTGGGCTGGTTTTTCAGTCGCACGCTGATGGGCAAGGCAATTCTCGCCACCTCTTACAACCGCCTGGCTGCCCAGCTGGTCGGTATCAACACCAGCCGCGTGCTGTTCATCAGTTATGCCCTGTCGGGCGCGCTCGGTGCGATCGGCGGCATTTTGCTGACGCCGATCACCCTGACATCCTACGATGTCGGCATCATGCTCGGCCTCAAGGGTTTTGTCGCCGCCGTGGTCGGCGGACTCGGCAGCGGGCTGGGTGCCGTGGTGGGCGGTCTGCTGGTCGGCATTCTGGAAGCCATGGGCGCCGGCTACATTTCCTCGGCGTACAAGGATGCGATTCCCTTCGCGCTGATTCTGCTGATCCTGTTCTTCATGCCGCGCGGCCTGTTCGGCGGCAAGGTCACGGATCGGGTTTGAATAAAATGCCCCCACGCTCATTTTGTGCGGCCCGGCAGGAGGCCTGATGTTCAGATCCCAATTTTTCGGATTGATTGTTCTCGCCGTCATTCTGGTCGTCTTGCCGTTTGTGCTGCCGAACAACTTTTATCTCGATCTGGCGATCCGCATGCTGATCAATGCCTGCATCGTGCTCGGGCTCAATCTGCTGATCGGCTTTGCCGGCCAGATCAGCCTCGGCCACGCCGGCTTCGTCGGCATTGGCGCCTATGCCTCGGCGGTTTTGACGACGCACTACAGTTGGTCGCCGCTGGGTGCCATGCTGGCAGGCGCGCTTGCAGCGGGCGTGCTGGCGGCGCTGGTGGCACGCCCGATTTTCAAGTTGAAGGGCCACTATCTGGCGATGGCAACCCTGGGGCTCGGCATCATCATCTCGATCATCGTCAGGAACGAGGCGGCCCTGACCGGCGGGCCGGATGGCATGCCGGTGGCGGCGCTGGCGCTGTTCAGCTTCGAGATAACTGGGGAAAAGCAGTGGTACTGGGTGGTTTCCGGCATCCTGCTGTTCAGCCTGTGGGCTTCACTCAACCTGATCGATTCTCCCTTCGGGCGGGCCCTGCGTGCCCTCCATGGCTCGGAGGTGGCTGCGCAGGTGGTCGGTGTCGACGTGGCGAAGTACAAGTTGGCGATCTTCGTGCTGTCCGCCGTCTTCGCCAGCCTGATGGGCTCGGTGACGGCGCATTATGTCGGATTTGTGACGCCCAACGTGGCGGATTTCTTCCATTCAATCGAACTGGTGACCATGGTGGTCATCGGCGGCATGGCCTCGATTTATGGTTCGGTGATCGGCGCCGTCCTCCTGACGGCGTTGCCGCAGGCGCTGGCCGGCTTTGAAGGCTGGGAAACCGTTGTCTTTGGTTCAATCCTGATGTTCTGCATGATCTTCATGCCCAAGGGGTTGGTGCCGACCCTGGCGGCAAAATTCGGGAGGCGGTGAATGGCGCTCCTCGAAGTCAGTAACCTCAGCAAGATTTTCGGCGGCGTGCGCGCCGTGCAGAATGTCAGCTTTGCTGTTGAAGCGGGGATCGTCTATTCGGTCATCGGTCCGAATGGCGCCGGCAAGACAACGCTGTTCAACCTCATCACCGGCATCTATACGCCGAGTGAAGGGCAGATTCGCCTGGACGGACGCGACATTGCCGGCGTCGCGCCGCATGAGCTGGCACGTTTCGGCATGGCGCGCACTTTTCAGAATCTGCAGGTGTGCATGAACATGACGGCGCTCGAAAATGTCATGGTCGGCGCGCATCTCAGGCTGGATCGCAATCTCTTCAAGGGCGCGCTGCGGCTGCCCGGCATCGCCCGGCGCGATGCCCTGCTGCGCGCGGAGGCGGCTGAGTTGATGCGGCTGGTCGGACTGGAGGCTTTCATCGACGCCCATGCCGATGCGATGCCCTATGGCGCCCTCAAACGGCTGGAAATTGCCCGCGCGCTGGCCGCCAAGCCGCGCGTGCTGTTTCTCGACGAGCCCGCCGCCGGATTGAACCCGACCGAAACCAGCGAGGTCGACAGCCTGATCCGCAAGGTCGCCGACGCGGGCGTGACCGTGGTGCTGGTGGAGCATGACATGAAGATGGTGATGAATATTTCCGACCAGATTCTGGTGCTCGACTATGGCAAGAAGCTCGCCGAGGGCACGGCTGCCGAAGTGCGGCGCAATCCCGACGTAATCGCGGCCTATCTCGGCACCCACCAGTAGATCCCACCCCGCAAACGCCGCTGCGCGCCGTTCTCCCCTCAAGGGGCCAAGAAACTCTTGGGGCGGCCCGGCGAGTTTCTTGAAAGGTAGAAGACGATGCGCAGTCTGACATTGCGAACGATTACCGACGAACACCGCAACCAGTGGCAACTGGGCCATGCGCTGGCCGATCTGGCCGATGAGATCGAGCATGGTGCGCAGCCCGATACCCGTTTCTTCGAGGCGGTGTTCACCTACATCGACGAATACTCGAACCACATGCACAACCCGCGCGAGGAGGCGCTCCTGTTCGGGTTGTTGCGTGAGCGTGATCCGACGCTGATTCCGCTCATCGACGAGTTGTCTCTGGAACATCTCGACGGCGCCTCCCTGATTGCCCGCCTGCGCGCCGCGTTGGCGGAATCCCACAGTGAAGCGGGGCGGCCGCTGTTCGCCGAGGCGTTGCGCGAGCTGGTCGCCGAAATTCGCAGCCACATCGGCAAGGAAGAGGGCAAGCTGATGCCCCGCGCCTACAAGGTGCTGACGGCCGAAGATATTGCCAAACTCGATGCGGTGCTCTCCGACGCGGATCATCCGCAGTTCGGCACCAAGCGCCAGGCGGAGTTCCGCGAGCTCTACCATCGTGTGGTCAATCTGGCGCCGGAATCGGTCGGCCTGGGCGGGTCGACAGCCGGACAGCTGATGCGCGGCGCCGCCGCCACGGTGCGCGAATCCGTGCTCGCCGTGCGTGGCGTGGAAAGCTGTTATGGGCGGATTCGGGCGATCAAGGAAATCAGTCTGGAGATTCGCGGCGGCGAACTGGTCGCCCTGGTTGGCGCCAACGGCGCCGGCAAGACGACCCTGCTGCGGGCGATCTCCGGCGTGCAGCCGGTGGTCGCCGGAACCATCATCTTTGACGGCGAGGACATCACGCAGCTCAGTGCCGACCGGCGCGTCAGCCTGGGCATCTGCCAGGTGCCCGAGGGGCGCCAAGTTTTCGGTCCGCTGACGGTCGAGGACAACCTGCGACTGGGCGCCATCACGCAATCCAAAGGTCGGCTCGCCGTCGGGCTGGAGCGCGTCTATGAAACTTTTCCGGTGCTTAAGGAAAAGCGTCACCTGCCCGCCGGCACGCTCTCCGGCGGCCAGCAGCAGATGTTGTCGATCGGCCGGGCGCTGATGGGGCGGCCGAAGCTGCTGTTGCTGGACGAGCCGTCGATGGGCCTGGCACCACTGCTGGTC
>JAUXNZ010000229.1 GCA_030682595.1 Rhodocyclaceae bacterium
GCGTCATAGCGCTGCTGACGCAGCGCGGCGATGGCGCTGTTGCCGTCCTTGAACCAGTCGCAGTGGATCCCCTCAAGCATGAAACGGTCGGAAAGAGCTTCGCCGACAATTTCGTCATCCTCGATCAAACAAATTCCAAAATTCTGGGTCATGGCGACGTCACCAGGGGCAGATTGACGGAAAAGCAGGTGAGTTCCGCGTGGCGCTCGACCTGGATGCGGCCTTGCAACTGGCTGACGATCTGGTAGGTGACCCACAGCCCCAGGCCGAGACCGGTGCGACTTTTCGAGAAAAATGGCTCGAATATTCCCTGCAGACGATCGGGCGAAATCGGTTCACCATTGTTACAGACCAACATCTCCAGGGTTGTCTCGGTGGCAAGCACGCGCAGCGTGACGCTACCCCGTTCGGGTGCGGCCTGCAGGGCATTCAGCAGCAGGTTAATCATGATCTGCCGTGCGGCGGTGGCGGGAACGGGCACGCTGGCCGGCATCTCGTGCGTCACGGAAAAATTCACGTGTTTCTTGTCCGCCTGCAGCTTCATCAATACACGAATGTCCTCGATATCGTCACGTCCCAGCGGGCGCCCCTGGGCGTTGGCCTGTACCAGCAGGGCGCCAACAATCTCCTTGATCTGTACCAGACCGCGCTCGACCAGACCAATGGTTTTCATGGTGCGAAAATCGCCCTGACCATACTCTTTCAAAGTGTCGATGGCGGTCAGCATGCCACTCAGTGGGTTGTTAATTTCATGCGCAACCCCCGCGGTCAGTTGACCTACCGCGGCGAGCCGTTCCGAGCGCACAACCTGCTCCTGAAGCAACTGTTTAGCCTCCAGCTCCTGCAACATCCACAAATAGGCGTTATCAAGCTGCGCAAGCTCATCCTGGCGGCTGCGGGACGCGGAATTGCCCTTGGGCGGAGGAATGCCCGTGAGCGAGCGAATCCGGTTTGCCATGTCGACCAGGGGCAGCGATATTTTGCGCCCCCAATACCAACTGACCGGCAGCAGCAAGGCCAGCGTCAGCAGCCCGGTAACGACCCCTCTGCCGATAATCGCGCTGAAGCGGGCGGTCATCAACTGCCGTGGATAGCTGATGATCAACGTTGCTCCGTCCGGACCAAGGCGCCGGGCAAAATAGAGATGCTCGGTATCCGGCAGATCGATTTCCTGCAAGGCCGGCAATGATTTTTCAGGGAGGGCGGCGGCAACCCGCGCGTATTCCGGATTGATATCCTTGAGCGCCGTGAACATCGGAAACTGTTTCGGCCGGGTGGACACCACGACACGCTGGTCCGCATCCACGACCAGCAATTTACTGGGGTTAATTGTCGCCATGTGAGCCGGCTGCGGGATGGCGATCAGCCAGGCCAGGCTCTGATAGGCCTGCCAGACATCGTCATTCGCCAGCGCGGGGAGCAACGTGGCTTCGACCGATCTGGCGACGATCAGGGCGTTGGCGGCGATGTTCTCGCGGACCCTGCTGTAGATGCTTGAGGTCTGCGCCAGGCTGATCATTATGGTTGTCACGGTAATCAGGATCGCGCCCCAGATCGGCAGCTTGAAGCGCAGGCTGAGACCCGACACCGCATTCATGGCTGATCCGCCGATTCCAGGATTGCCGCCAGATTCCTGTAGCGCCGCGAATCGCCGATCTCGAATCCGGACAGACCCACCCCCTGCAACAATCGCCGGCCTGCGTCGTTTTTGTCCATGGCCAGCAGCGTATCGCGCAGCGCCGCGGCATCCTTTGCAGAAGCCCCGGACACGGCGACGACCGGGGGAAACCCATAATCGACGGAACGGGTGACGATACGGATTTCTCCCGCCAACTGGGGCTCGCTGTGGACCGCCATCTCCCACGCATAGCTATCCACCATGCCGCCATCGGCCAGCCCGGCTGCCACGGCAGTCATGGTGTTGCGATGGGAATGGGTAAAAAATGTCTTGCGAAAATACCGCTTGGGATCAGGCTCGCTGAGGTGTCGCAACCAGAAACGCGCCACCTGATAACCGGTCAGCGAATAGGGATCGGTAAAAGCAAAAACCCGACCCCGGAGGTCTTCAATCGAGCGGGTTTGGGTGTCCGAAGCCGGCACCAGCAAATAAGCGGAGTAGCTGCTGCTCTTGCCGCGGGGGACTGGAATGACCAGGAGTTTCACGCGCCCGCGGTGTGCCATGTAGGCATAGGGAAAAGTCGATAGCCAGGCGAAGTCGACCTCCCGCTGCTTGATGACATCGATCATCTGCCGATAGGTGTCGCGGTGAACAAATACCACCGGCCGCTTCAAGCGGTCAGACAGATAACGTTGCCACTCCGGCAAGACTTCGGGGTGCTGTTTCAGGGCAGCCGCGTTGACGCCGATCCGTATGGGACGCTCCTCGGGCCAATCCGCCTGGCTGACCAGCGGAAAAACCATCAGCCAGAACAATAACAGTACTCGCCCCGACCAGCCAGAGAGAATCGGGCCGCGCACCGGCTCGCACGCGTTTCCTTTCGGTGACCAGTCGTGAAAGATATCGTTTCTATTTGGAAACATTACAAATCACTTACATTCAAAGTGTTAGGTCACTTTATACAGGATTGCGGTTTTATTTGTTTCCATAACGAAACGCCTGACCAGCCACGCCGGTTCTTTCAGGAAATTCCAGGTGGCGCCGATTGCCGCCAGAAATTTCATCATCCTCAATAAGTCATTTAATAACATGATGTTAAGAAATCAACATCATCCGAATAGCATACATTGAGCGCAATTCGCCGCACGCTATCCCATTTTCCTAAGCATGGAACGCGCCTTGCTTTAACCCGTCGGGCACAACTGTTTTTTAAATCGGGTATGAAAGGGGAAATGAACGTGAAATTACTACGACAGGTGATGTTCCTGTGCATGCTGGCAGGCGCAGCCGGAATGGCTTTCGCGCAGATAACGCCAGCAAGCCAGAAACCGGTGGTCAAGGATCTGTTCATGAAGGACGATGCGCGCTGCACGATCTGCCACGACGAAGCCGATGACCCGCGCATGCTGCATATCGGCAAGACGCGCCACGGCGTCACCGCGGACAAGCGCGGCCCCACCTGTGTTTCCTGCCACGGCTTCAGCGAAGAACACGTCGTCAATTCCAAGAAACTCAAGGATCGGCCCAAGCCCGACCTGACCTTTGGCGGCCAGCTGCTGACAGTGCCTGCCGACAACCGGGTGGATGTTTTCTTTGGCCAGCAGGGCAAGAAAACCGACACGCCGGTGGTCGATCGCAACAAGGCCTGCCTGACCTGCCACCAGGGTGGCAACCGCATCGGCTGGCACTCAAGCACGCACGCCAACCGCGACGTCGCCTGTACCTCCTGCCACAAGATCCACAACCCCGCCGGCGACGAGGTGCGCAACAAGACGGTGCAAACCGAGCTGTGCTACACCTGCCACAAAGAGCAGCGCACCCAGTTCAACAAGCCTTCGCACCACCCGGTGACGGAAGGCAAGATGGCCTGCTCGTCCTGCCATAACGTGCATGGCGACAATCCCAAGCAACTGATCAAGAGCAGCACCAACGACACCTGCTACACCTGCCACATGGAAAAACGCGGACCCTTCGTGCATAACCACCAGCCGGTAGCGGAAGACTGCGGCATTTGCCACCAGCCCCACGGGACGACGGTACCCAACCTGCTCAAGTCGAGATCGCCTTTCCTCTGTCAGGAATGCCACTCATCCAGTTCCCATCGCGTGGTGGAGGCTGGTTTGCCGACGGGCAGAACAACCAGTACGGGACTTGCCTCCACAGTCGGCAGAGGTTGCGTCAACTGCCACACCAACATCCATGGCGGCAACAGCAAGGTCAACAATGCCACCGCCGGACGTTTCCGTCGTTGATTCGGCCAAAGGGGAAAAATCATGAGCAGCAAGATGAAACAGACGTTCAAGATGACGGCTCTGGCCGCAGCCTTGGCAGCCAGTTATGGAACGGCGCTGGCCGACGATGATGAGAAAGCGGCGCTGGCCGCTGTTGCCGCCGAAGTCAGCCGGCTCACCACACCGGAGAGTTCGGTATCCGTAGGTATCGGCAACTGGTCCGGCGACCGCCACCAGCAGGGCATCTACGACGGCATGCGCGAGGGCAAGGCCTACGGCCTGCTGGACCTTACGCTTGTCAAGCGCGACAACGCAACCGGCACCTGGTTCACTCTGGAAGGCCGCAACCTCGGGCTCGATACACACGAACTGAGTGCCGAGTGGCTGCGTCAGGGCGATATCGGCATCTCGCTTGATTACAGCCGCATCCAGCGCGATAACCCACTGACCTTCACCACGGGTCTCCTCGGCATTGGCACTGCAAATCAGATTTTCAGCGGTACAGCAGGGGCAAATACATTGCCAAGCAGAGATGTCAGCCTGAGCACAAAGCGCGACCTTACCCAGTTGGGCCTGTACAAGAACCTGATGCCCCACCTGAACCTGAAGGTCAGTTTCAAGAACGAAGAGAAGAACGGTGCGCGCCAATGGGGATTGGGCAGCAATGCCATTTTTCTGACCGAGCCAATTGACAGTACTGTGCGACAACTGGAAGCCATCCTCGACTACGCGGACGAAAGGCTGCAGATTTCGGGCGGCTATTACGGTAGCTGGTACGACAATGCCAATTCACTGGTGCTTGGTTATCAAAATGGCCTGGCAATCAGCGCTATCAATGCCAACCCCACCAACCCGACGTCCCTCTCACTACCGTTGGGCAATCAGGCCCATCAGCTTTTCATGAATGCCGGCTATGCCTTCACGCCGACCACCCGGGGCACCTTCAAGTTGTCTTATGGCAAGGCAACCCAGGATGAGACGATCCCGGTCGCTTTTAACGTGGCACCGGCCACGGCTGCACCGTCTAATCTTAATGGCCGGATCGACACCTCGCTGGCAGAATTTGGCCTCACCTCGCGTCCGCTGCCCAAGCTCTCACTGGTGGCCAATTTGCGCTACCACGACGTCAAGGACAAAACCCCGGTTGCTGCTTATATTGGTCCCGGTCCTTCAGGTGGCGGCACAACATTGGTCTACAACACCCCGCACTCGTATACAAAGACGTCAGGAAAGGTCGAGGCAAATTATCGACTGCCTCAACAATTCAACTTGATCGGCGGCATTGAAATCAATAATCAGGATCGCTCCGTGCCAACTAGAAGCACCGTTTCGGGTACAGGCGTCAATACCTATGGCGTCCCCTTCCGGGTTAAGCTGGATGAGACAACCTATCGCCTGCAATTGCGCCGCTCGCTATCGGACACACTCAATGGTTCCCTGGCCTACCTGAACAGCGACCGCCGTGGGCCGGGCTATGTTCCGACCGGTAACAACCCCGCTTCCAACTCAGCGGATCTGGTCAACCCAACGCACATCGCAGACCGCAAGCGAGACAAATGGCGCGCCATGCTGGACTGGTCGCCGACCGAACGGCTGTCATTCCAGTTTGCGGTTGATCAGGCGCAGGATAAGTACGGCCCTGGCAACCGGCCCTATGGGCTTGTCGATGGCAGCGCGGACATCTACACACTCGATGTCAATTACACCATGAGCGACAACTGGCAAATTTCCGGCTGGTATACACGCGACGACACCAAAGCACGCGAAGTCGGTGCCCTCTTGCCTATCTCTGCCACGACGACTAGAGATGCGCAGTTGCGTGAAATTGGCGATTCGTTCGGTTTTGGCCTGCGCGGACGGCCCAGCGCCAAGCTGCAGGTCGGGGCAAATCTGGAATGGGTCAAGAGTGTCAGCCAGTATCCTCAGACTCTGAATGGTGCTTACACGCCCACGACAGCAGCAGGGGTGTCATTAGCCCCTCTGGCGGACATCACCAACAAACTCACCCGCCTGAAGCTGTTTGGCGACTACGCGCTGGACAAGAACAGCAACGTACGCATCGAAGCGATCCACGAACGCTGGCAGACCGACGACTGGACCTGGTCGTTCAGCACCGGCGCACCGTTCACCTACGGTACAACTACCGACGGCACCACCGTGACGGCGAACCCGAAGCAGGCAGTCAACTTCGTCGGAGCCCGTTACATCTATAAATTCTAACCAGAGCGTCTGGTTGATGATCGGCTAGTTTCAACCAGTTTGGGGCGGCGCGAGCCGCCCTTTTTCTTGGCTACACGCCGTTCAGCGCTTCAGCTTGGCAAACGCGGCCGCCATTGTGCCTGGCGGCTCGGGTTGGCGCTGCGCGGGGCGCGGCGCTCCGGCTGACGTCGTCCCCGATTTGCGCGACGCGGCGGCTGGCGCCGTCCCGCCAGCGCCGACTTTTGGTTTGCGTGCTGCCTCGTCGCTCAGGCGCATGCTGAGCGCAATGCGCTTGCGGGGAATATCGACCTCCAGCACCTTCACCTTCACCACGTCACCGGCTTTGACAACGGTGTGCGGATCC
>JAUXNZ010000230.1 GCA_030682595.1 Rhodocyclaceae bacterium
GCGTCAGTCAGGCTTGGGCAGCGGCGTGATCGTTTCGGCCGACGGCCTGGTGCTGACCAATAATCACGTCGTCGAATCCGCCGACGAGATCGAAGTCGCCCTTCACGACGGCCGCAAGACAAAAGCCCGGATCGTCGGCACCGACCCAGAGTCCGATCTGGCCGTCCTGAAAATCAACACCGACACGCCGCTCGCGCCCATTACGCTCGCCGCGGCGGAATCGCTGCGCATCGGCGACGTGGTGCTCGCCATCGGCAACCCGTTCGGCGTTGGTCAGACGGTCACCTCGGGGATAGTCTCGGCGCTGGGCCGCACCCATCTGGGCATCAACACCTTCGAGAATTTCATCCAGACCGATGCCGCCATCAACCCGGGCAATTCCGGCGGCGCCCTGGTCGACAGCAACGGTCGCCTGGTCGGCATCAACACCGCCATCTACTCGCAAAGCGGCGGTTCGATGGGCATCGGTTTCGCCATTCCGGTGTCGCTGGCGAAAAGCGTGATGGAGCAGATCATCAAGACCGGCTCGGTAACGCGCGGCTGGATCGGCGTCGAGGTGCAGGACATGACCCCGGATCTGGCCGAATCATTCGGCGTCAAGCTTGGGCAGGGCGCCCTGATCGCCGGCGTGATGCGCAACAGCCCGGCCGACAAGGCCGGCATCAAGCCGGGCGACGTGCTGCTGTCGGTCGGCAACCAACCGGTCAAGGATGCGCAGGTGATGCTCGATCTGATCGCTGCACTGCCCCCCGGAGAACCCGCGCGCTTCGGTCTGAACCGCGCTGGCAAGCCGCTCGAGGTCGCCGTCACCATCGGCAAGCGACCGAAGCCGCCGCGTTAACGTTCCTCGTTGGTCGATGACTCGGCTGCCGCACCATCCGGCCGATAGGCACCATCATCGGCGCGGGAAGACTTGCCGATCATTTGTGCCATGAGGATGCCTAACTCATAGAGCAACCACATCGGCACCGCCAGCATGAATTGGGAAAGCACGTCGGGCGGGGTAAAGATGGCGCCGACAATGAAGGCGCCGACAATGAAGTAGGGGCGGATCTCCTTCAATTTTTCCACGGTCACCAGGCCCACCCGCACCAGCACAATCACCACCACCGGCACTTCGAAGGTGACGCCAAAAGCCATGAAGGTCGTCAGGACGAAGGAGAGATATTTCTCGATGTCCGTCATCACCGCCACGCCTTCCGGAGCGAATGCGTTGATGAAGGTGAATACCGTCGGGAAAACGATGAAATAAGCGAATGCCATGCCAATGAAGAACAGCACGACACTGGCAAACAAGAGCGGCACGGCAAGTTTTTTCTCGTGGGCATACAAGCCCGGCGCGACGAAGGACCAGGCCTGATGCAGCACATAGGGCAGCGCGATCAGAAAGGCCACCATCATGGTCACCTTGATCGGCACGAAAAATGCGCCGACCACATCGGTGGCGATCATGTGGCCGCCCTCGGGCAAGGCCGCCAGCATCGGCGCCGCCAGCAGGGAGTAAATGTCCCGCGCCCAATGGACGAGACCGAGAAAAATCACCAGCATCACCACCAGGACGCGGATCAACCGGTCACGCAATTCAACCAGGTGGGAAATAAAACTTTCTTCGCGCGCTTCCATCAGACAGCGGGGGGCGGGCGGGCCGGGAGCCCGCTAGCGGCATTTTCGGCCGTGGCCGGGGAGTCGGCAGTCGCTGAAGCCGTATCAGCCGGCGGCAGAATCGATTGATTGAGCGATGCCTCGGTCGCCTTCATCTGTTCATCGACCCGGCTTTCCATGTCGTTCACCTGCGCCGCCATCTCGGACTGCAACTTTTTCAGCTCTTCGATCTGCATTTCGCGTTTGATGTCCGCCTTGACGTCACCGACATAGCGTTGCAGACGTCCCAGCAGATGCCCGACCGTGCGCGCCACCTTGGGCATGCGCTCGGGTCCGATGACGATCAACCCAACCAGAGCGATCAGCATCAATTCGGTGAAACCGATGTCGAACACGGCTAAACAGGCTTATCCGGGAAAACGAAGTTTCAGGGAAGACTCATGCCCGCTTGCGGACGTGATGTCGGAACTAAAAGTCGGCGCTGGCAAGGTGGCAGACCTCAGGATTTTGTCTGCTCCTTGCGAGCCTCGCCCTCGACGGTATTACCCGTCTGACCTTCGACTTGTTTGGTCGTCGGTTCAGAGGATGACGACGCCGCGCCGGTGTTCATGCCATCCTTGAAATCCTTGACCGCGCCACCCAGATCCTGGCCGATATTGCGCAGCTTCTTGGTCCCGAACACCAACATCACGATGACCAGCACGACCAGCCAATGCCAAATACTCCATGCACCCATCAGAATCTCCTCGAATTTATTTGTACGGCAGCATAGGGCCGAGTTGCTCGGGCCCGCCAACGACATGGACGTGAAGATGATACACCTCCTGCCGTCCGATCCTGCCGGTGTTGATGATGGTGCGAAAACCGTCAGCGAGTCCCTGACTTTTCGCCAGCTCGCCCAGTTTGGCGAACAGTTTGCCCAGCACGGCCGCATGGCTCGCATCGGCATCGGCCAGCGAAGCGATATGCTGTTTCGGAATGACCATGAAATGCACCGGGGTCAGCGGATTGATATCGTGAAAGGCAAAGATATCGTCATCCTCATAGACCTTCTTGGACGGAATCTCGCCGGCAATGATTTTACAAAAAATGCAGCTCATGCCTTTCCCCGACCGGCCTTCTCATCAATCCCGGAAATCCCCTCGCGGCGGCGGAATTCGACCATGATGTCATCGACGCCGATGTCAAAATGAGTGAGCAGCACGAGGCTGTGAAACCACAGGTCGCAGGTTTCGCGCACCAGATGCAAGCGATCGCCGTCCTTCGCCGCCATGATGACTTCGGCGGCCTCTTCAGCCACTTTCTTGCACATGGTGTCGGTACCCTTCGCATACAGGCTGGCGACATAGGAAGAACCGGGGGCCGCGCCCTTGCGCTCGATCAGGGTTTCCTGAATGCGCCGGATGACTTCGAGATCAATCATTTGTAGATTTCCTTGGGGTCTTTCAGGACAGGTTCGACATCCAGCCAGCAATCGTTTTCAAGTTTTTGGAAAAAGCAGCTGCGCCGCCCGGTGTGACAGGCAATGCCGCCGGTCTGCTCGATCTTGAGCAGCACGACATCGCTGTCGCAATCGGTACGGATTTCGCGAACCTTTTGCGTATGGCCGGATTCTTCGCCCTTGTGCCACAGCTTTCTGCGTGATCTCGACCAGTAAACCGCCTCGC
Source organism: Rhodocyclaceae bacterium (assembly GCA_030682595.1). GTDB lineage: Bacteria > Pseudomonadota > Gammaproteobacteria > Burkholderiales > Rhodocyclaceae > Sulfuricystis. The sequence goes on from JAUXNZ010000230.1 coordinate 3,270, forward strand.
CGAGTTGCGCGGTTTTTTCCAGCGCCTCGCGATTCATCCAGGCGAACATCAGCACCGCGCCGGTCTCTGCATCCTGGGCAATCGCCGGGATCAGGCCCTGCTCGTCCCACTTCACCTCGTTCAACCACTTTTTTGTCATAGTCGGACTTCAATTCCCTGTGTACGCATGAATTCCTTTGCCTGGCGGACGGTGTATTCGCCGTAATGAAAAATACTCGCCGCCAGCACGGCATCGGCGCGGCCCTGGGTCACGCCGTCGGCCAAGTGCTGGAGATTGCCGACCCCGCCGCTGGCGATAACCGGGATCGCCACGGCATCGGCCACCGCCCGCGTCAGACCGAGGTCAAAACCGTTCTTGGTGCCGTCGCGATCCATGCTGGTCAGCAGGATTTCGCCGGCCCCGAGCGCCGCCACCTGCCGCGCCCAGTCGATGGCATCGATGTGCATGTTGTTGCGCCCGCCGTGGGTAAAGACTTCCCATTTCCCGGGACTGGTCTGCTTGGCGTCAATGGCGACGACAATGCACTGGCTGCCGACCTTGGCGGCGGCATCGGCCACCAGTTGCGGATTTTGCACGGCGGCAGTGTTCATGCCGACCTTGTCGGCGCCGGCATTCAAAAGACGGCGCACGTCTTCCACCTTGCGCACGCCCCCGCCCACCGTCAGCGGAATGAACACCTCGGAAGCTACCGCCTCGACGATGTGCAAGATGATGTCACGGTCGTCGGAGCTGGCGGTGATGTCGAGAAAAGTGATCTCGTCGGCACCCTGTTCGTCGTAGCGACGCGCGATTTCGACCGGATCGCCGGCATCGCGCAAGCTTACGAAATTAACGCCCTTGACGACGCGGCCGGCCTTGACGTCGAGGCAGGGAATGATGCGTTTGGCTAGCATGGAGGTCTAGTTGCCGTTGGCAATCTTGTCCGCCTCGGCCTGCGCCTTGCGGAAATCGAGTTTACCTTCGTAGATGGCGCGGCCGGTGATGGCGCCCATGATGCCTTCGTCGGCAACGGCGCACAGCGCCTTGACGTCATCCAGGCTGGCGATGCCGCCGCTGGCGATGACGGGGATGCGCAATGCCTGCGCGAGCTTGACGGTCGCCTCGACATTCACGCCCGAGAGCATGCCGTCGCGTCCGATGTCGGTGTAGATCACGCCTTCGACGCCATAGTCCTCGAATTTCTTCGCCAGGTCGATAACGTCGTGGCCGGTCATCTTCGACCAGCCATCAACCGCCACCTTGCCGTCCTTGGCATCCAGCCCGACAATGATGTGGCCGGGAAAGGCAGTGCAGGCATCGTGCAGAAAACCCGGGTTCTTGACGGCCGCCGTGCCGATGATGACGTAGGTAATGCCGTCGTCGAGACAGCGCTCGATGGTGTCGAGATCGCGAATCCCGCCGCCCAGTTGCACCGGAATTTCCTCGCCGACTTCTTGCAAAATCGCCTTGATCGCCGACTCGTTTTTCGGTTTGCCGGCGAAGGCGCCATTCAGGTCGACCAGATGCAGGCGGCGCGCGCCCTGCTCGATCCAGTGGCGCGCCATGGCGCCGGGGTTTTCGGAAAACACCGTGGCATCGTCCATCACGCCTTGTTTGAGGCGCACACAATGCCCATCTTTCAGGTCAATCGCGGGAATCAGCAACATGGTAGCCGGTCTTGGGTAAGAGGGTTGGGTAGGAAAGCTCTAAGGTTGCCAGTGCATGAAATTGTCGAGCAAGCGCAAGCCGGACGCCGCGCTTTTTTCGGGATGGAACTGGACGGCAAAGATGTTAGCGCGGGCCACCGCGCTGGTAAAGGAAGGTCCATACAGCGTCGACCCGGCGATCAGGTCCGGAGTCGCCGGTTCGACATAATAGCTATGCACGAAGTAAAAGCGTTCGCCGTCGGCGATGCCGTTCCAGAGCGGGTGCGCCGCAGCCTGCCACACCTCGTTCCAGCCCATGTGCGGCACCTTGAGCGGCACCCCGGCGGCATCGTGCATGGCTTCACCAGGAAACCGTCGCACCTGGCCGGGAAAAATTCCCAGGCCGGCGACATCGCCTTCATCACTGTGTTCGAAGAGCATTTGCAGACCGATGCATATCCCCAAAAAAGGCTTGGTCGCGGCTGCCGTCACGACGGCGTCGGCAAGGCCACGCGCCTTGAGTTCGCGCATGCAGTCGGGCATGGCGCCCTGACCGGGCACGATGACGCGCCCGGCAGCAGCCAGCACCGCCGGATCGGCGGTGACCAGCACCTGATAATCGGGCGCGACATGCTCGATGGCTTTGGCCACCGAACGCAGATTGCCCATGCCGTAATCGACGATCGCTACAGTCTTCATCTGAAAAACCGCCTGGAGGCTTAGAGACTGCCCTTGGTTGAGGGCACGGCATCGCCGACACGCGGATCGCTGGCAATCGCCATGCGCAATGCCCGGGCAAACGCCTTGAACACGGTTTCGGCCTGGTGGTGTGCGTTGTCGCCGCGCAGATTGTCGATATGCACCGTGATGGCGGCATGATTGACCACCGCCTGGAAAAACTCGCGGAACAGGTCGACATCGAACTCGCCAATGCGGGCACGGGTGAACTCGACATTGAACGACAAGCCGGGCCGGCCGGAAAGATCGATCACGACCCGGGAGAGCGCCTCATCGAGCGGCACATAGGCACTGCCGTAGCGGGTCAGGCCCTTCTTGTCGCCCAGGGCCTGGGCCAGCGCCTGACCCAGCGTGATGCCGACATCCTCGACGGTGTGATGCGCGTCGATATGCAGGTCGCCGCGGGCATCGACCTGCAAGTCGATCAGGCCATGCCGGGCAATCTGATCGAGCATGTGATCGAAGAAACCGATGCCGGTATTCAGCTGCGACTTGCCGGTGCCGGCGAGATCGAGTTTGACGCGAACCTGGGTTTCCAGCGTGGTCCGGTTGACGTCGGCGGTGCGGAGGGCTGTGCTGAGCGGGGGAGCCATCGGGATTTAAGGTACGCGTCCAAGGGTTGCAATCCGCTGCATGATACCATTTTGGTTCCGGCATAACGCCCGCACGCGCGTGCATTGGCCTTCTCCGAAACTTAGTTTTGGTTTCCGCTTAACCCGCTTTGAAAATCCCGCCATGAGCCGATTCTGGAGCACGACCACACGAACATTGCAGCCCTATGTCCCGGGCGAGCAGCCCAAGCTGCCCAATCTCGTCAAGCTCAACACCAACGAAAATCCCTATGGCCCGAGCCCGCTGGCGCTTGCAGCCATCCACAACGAGACCGGCGACAGCCTGAGACTCTATCCCGACCCGGAAAGCACGCAGTTGCGGCAAGCCATCGCCGCTCATTTCTCCACCTGTTTCGGCAATCTCGAACCGCAACAGGTCTTTGTCGGCAACGGCTCGGACGAGGTGCTGGCCCACGCCTTCCTCGCCCTGCTCAAGCACGACCAGCCGATCCTGTTCCCGGATATCTCGTACAGCTTCTACCCGGTCTATTGCCGGCTCTACGACGTCGCCTATCAAACCGTGCCGCTCGACGCGAACTTCGGCATTCGGGTGGCCGATTACGTCCAACCGAACGGCGGCATCATCTTCCCCAATCCCAACGCGCCGACCGGCCGCGCGCTGCCGCTCGCCGACATCGAAATCCTGTTACAGGCCAACCCGGATTCGGTCGTGGTGGTCGACGAGGCCTACATCGATTTTGGTGGTGAATCAGCCGTGACTCTGGTCAACCGCTACCCGAATCTGCTGGTGGTGCAGACCTTCTCGAAGTCGCGTTCGCTCGCCGGCCTGCGCGTCGGTTTCGCGGTCGGCCATCCCGACCTGATCGACGCCTTGCAGCGCGTGAAGAACAGTTTCAACTCTTATCCGCTCGATCGACTGGCCAGTGTCGGGGCCACCGCCGCCATCGCGGATCGCGAATGGTTCGAACATACCCGTCAGGCCGTGATCCGCACCCGCACAACCCTGACGCACGAACTGGGAGCACTCGGTTTCGAAGTGCTGCCCTCCGCCGCCAACTTCGTGTTTGCCCGTCACCCCCGACACGACGCAGAAAAGTCGGCGCTGGCGCTACGGCAGCGCGGCATCATCGTGCGTCACTTCAAGCAGCCGCGCATCGAACAGTTTTTGCGGATCACCATCGGCACCGATGAGCAGTGCGCAGCGCTGGTGGCAGCCTTGCGGGAAATTCTCGGTACTTTGGCATGAAAGGCAGCGTTTGCGCCGGGCCGTCCCAAGCAAACGCGGCACGCGGCACCAGCCGCAACCCGCGCCAACACCCAAACAGACCGCCCCGTAATATGCGAGCGTAAGCGCTCAGTTAAGAACCCCCCGCGAGGGGGGCGAAGGGGGGCGGGCCAATACGCAGCTCCGCCGCGCGGGCGTGCGCCGTCAGGCCTTCGCCGTGGGCGAGGGTGGCGGCGATGGGGCCGAGCGTCTGGGCGCCGGCTGCCGAGACCTCGATGATGCTCGAGCGCTTCTGGAAGTCATAAACGCCCAGCGGCGACGAAAAGCGCGCGCTGCGCGCGGTCGGCAACACATGGTTCGGGCCGGCGCAGTAGTCACCGAGCGATTCGGAAGCGTAGTGGCCCATGAAGATCGCGCCGGCATGGCGGATCTGGTCGAGCAGCGCGCGCGGATTTTCGACGGAGAGTTCGAGGTGCTCGGGGGCGATACGGTTGGCGATGGTGCAGGCCTCGGCCAGATCGGCGACCTGGATCAGGGCGCCGCGGCCGCCGAGCGAGGCGGCAATCACTTCACGGCGCGGCATGGTCGGCAACAGTTTTTCGATGCTCGCGGCAACGCGGTCGAGGTAAGCGGCAGCGGGACACAGCAGGATGGCCTGCGCCAGTTCGTCGTGCTCGGCCTGGGCAAATAGGTCGATGGCGGTCCAGTCCGGGTCGCCGGAGCCGTCGGAAATCACCAGAACTTCGGAGGGGCCGGCCACCATGTCGATGCCAACCGTGCCGAAAACCCGGCGCTTGGCGCTGGCAACATAGGCGTTGCCCGGGCCGACGATCTTGTCGACCTGCGGAATGGTCTGCGTGCCATAAGCGAGCGCGGCCACCGCCTGGGCGCCGCCGATGGTGAACACGCGGTCGACGCCAGCCAGGTGGGCTGCCGCCAGCACCAGTTGGTTCTTCAGCCCGTCCGGCGTCGGCACCACCATGATGAGTTCCCTGACCCCCGCCACCTTGGCGGGAAGCGCATTCATCAGCACCGAGCTCGGATAGGCGGCCTTGCCACCGGGCACATACAGGCCGACGCGGTCGAGCGGCGTGACCTGCTGGCCCAGCCGCGTGCCATCGGCTTCGGTGTATTCCCACGACACCAGCTTTTGTCGTTCATGGTAAATGCGGATGCGTTCGGCGGCCTGCTGGAGGGCTTCGCGCTGCGCGTTGGGCAGATTGGCGTAGGCGGCAGCCAGCTCGGCCAACGGCAGTTCGAGCTCGGCCAGCGTTTTCACATCCAGCCGGTCAAAGCGGTGCGTGTAGTCGAGCACGGCGCTGTCGCCGTGGCTGCGCACGTTGGCGAGCACCTCGGCGACGGTTTGCTCGATGGCCGCGTCGGTGGAGTTGTCGAAGGCGAGCAATTTGTCGAGTGTCGACAGGAACGCGGGATCGGTGGAAGACAAGCGGCGGATCACTGGATGGCTCCTTCAATGGCGTCAATGACCGGTTGCAGCAGGCCACGCTTCATCTTGAGGCTGGCCTGATTGACGATCAGACGCGAGGAGATTGGCATGATGTCCTCGACCTCGACGAGATTGTTGGCCCTGAGCGTACCGCCGCTGGAAACCAGGTCGACGATGGCATCGGCCAGGCCCGCCAGCGGCGCCAGTTCCATCGAGCCGTAGAGTTTGATCAGATCAACATGCACGCCCTTGGCGGCAAAGTGCTCGCGGGCAGTGTTGATGTATTTGGTGGCGACGCGCAAACGCGCGCCGCGGCGCACCGCGGCGGCATAATCGAAGCCGGCGGGGGTGGCCACGCACATGCGGCATTTGGCAATTTTCAGGTCGAGCGGCTGGTAGAGGCCGGTGCCGCCATGCTCGATCAGCACGTCCTTGCCGGCGATGCCAAGATCGGCGGCGCCATATTGCACATAGGTCGGCACGTCGGAAGCGCGCACGATGACCACACGCACATCGGGGCGGCTCGTACCGATGATGAGCTTGCGCGACTGTTCCGGATTTTCAAGGGGCACGATGCCGGCGGCGGCCAGGAGCGGCAGGGTTTCCTCGAAGATGCGTCCTTTGGAGAGAGCGATAGTGATCACGATTTTATTTTACCCGCCGGACTCATTTGACTCGCTTCACTCGGGCGCCGAGCGCCGCCAACTTCTGTTCGAGATTTTCGTAGCCGCGATCAAGATGATAGATGCGCTCGATCAGCGTCTCGCCCCGCGCCACCAGGCCGGCGATGACGAGACTCGCGGAAGCGCGCAGGTCGGTCGCCATCACCGTGGCGCCATCGAGCTTTGGCACGCCCGTGACGAAAGCGGTATTGCCGTCGATCCTGATGTCGGCGCCAAGGCGGATCAGTTCGACCGCGTGCATGAAGCGGTTTTCAAAAATCGTCTCACGGATCACCGCCGTGCCGTCCGCAACCGCATTGATGGCCATGAACTGCGCCTGCATGTCGGTGGGAAAGGCCGGATAGGGCGCCGTACGAATGCCGACCGCCTTGAGTCGCGGCGGCGCTTTCAGGGTAAGCGCATTGTGTTCGATAGCAATTGCACAACCTGCATCCATCAGCTTGTCGATCACCGCGTCGAGGTAACTCGCCGAGGTGTGCGTCAGGCGAATCTGCCCGCCGGCGGCGGCGGCGGCACAAAGATAGGTGCCCGTTTCGATGCGGTCGGGCATGATGCGGTGGGTCGCGCCATGGAGGCGAGCGACGCCCTGGATGCGGATGACGTCGGTGCCAGCGCCGGAAATGCGCGCCCCCATGGCGATCAGGCAATTGGCCAGGTCGACTACTTCAGGCTCTCGCGCGGCGTTTTCGATCACCGAGTCGCCGTCGGCCAGGCAGGCCGCCATCATCAGATTTTCGGTGCCGGTTACGGTCACCATGTCGGTGAAGAGGCGGGCGCCCTTTAAGCGCGGGGACGTGGCATGCACATAGCCCTGCTCGACGGCGATCTCCGCGCCCATCGCCGTGAGGCCCTTGATATGCTGGTCGACGGGTCGCGCGCCGATGGCACAGCCGCCGGGCAACGACACCCTTGCCTCGCCACAACGCGCCACCAACGGCCCCAGCACCAGCACGGCGGCGCGCATGGTCTTGACCATTTCGTAAGGGGCAACGGGGTTATCCAGCCCGGATGCGTCCAGAGTCACGGCGTTCGCCGTCGCGGACGCCGTCCCGCCAGCGCCGACTTTTTCAACCTTGACGCCCATCTGCGCCAGCAGCTTGAGCATCGTATCGATGTCGTTCAAGGCCGGCAGATTGGTCAGCGTCAGCGGCTCGCGCGTCAAGAGCGCCGCGCACAGGAGCGGCAGCGCGGCGTTCTTCGCGCCGGAAATGGCGACTTCACCGGCGAGCGGCGTGCCGCCCTCGATCAGCAGCTTATCCACGGGATGCCGCTTCCTCGGGTGTCAGGCATTGCATCGACAAGGCGTGAAGCACCTCGGATTCGAAGTGTGGGTTCAACACGGCATTGACGCGCTGCTGACGCTGGACGCGACTCAAGCCCGAGAATGCCGGACTGACGATCAGCGCCTCGAAGTGCCGCCCGTCGCCGTCTACGGCAAGCTGGCTGCAATCAAGGCCGGCGCGAATCCACGCTTCGATCTGTTGTGGGGTGAGCATTGTTTTATTCCTTAAGCAAGGGGGCAGGAAACCCGGCGGGACTTCCCAGGATGAGGCATGATGGACGCCTGTGGCGCCAATTCTAAGCCCGGCCTTGTAAGGACAACGGCAGCAACTCGGTGGCGCCGTAGACCTCGGCGAGACTGACCAGACTGCCCGGCGGGTTGATGACCAGGAGCGCCTTGCCCTCAGCACTGGCGGCACGCTGCCAGCCAAACAACACGGCCAGGCCGGAAGAATCGACAGTGGCGACCGCCGCCAGATCAAACACCGACTCACCGCCAGCCGGGGTTTCGGCTATCGACGTCACGCCCTCGGCCAGCAATGCGGCTGCGGTTTCCAGCGTCATGTTTCCCGAGACGGCCCAGTGGCTGCCGGCACGCTGAATCTGCTGGCTCATTTAAGAAACTCGCCGGGCCGCCCCAAGAGTTTCTTGCCCCTTGAGGGGAGAACCGAGCGCAGCGAAGGTTTGCGGGGCGGGCTCACCTTTTGTCGGCGGTCTTGTTTTTTTCCTGCAGGCTGCGAATCAGCCCATCGATGCCGCCAGCGCGAATTTCCTGCGCGAACGTACTGCGATAGTTGGTTACCAGGCTGATGCCGCCGACCTCGATGTCATACACCTTCCAGCCTGCCGCGTTTTTTTCGAGATAGTAATCAAGCTGCGCCGGTTTGCCGCCGGTCTGCTTGATTTCGGTGCGCACCTTCACATCAGTTTCGGTCGCCGCCATCTTGAATGGCCTGAAAGAGATTTCCTGGTCGCGAAACTCGGTGAGCGCCTTGGAATAGGTGCGCACCAGCAGATCACGAAACTCCCCGGTCAGCACCTTGATTTGTTCCGGCGTCGCCTGACGCCCTTCGCGCCCCAGCGCCAACTGGGTCATGCGCTGGAAATTGAAATGCGGCAGCACCTTGGCTTCCACCAGTTCCAGTGTTTTTTTTGTGTTGCCCGCCTGGATATCCTTGTCCTTGCGAACGATGTCCAGCACTTCGTTGGTCACATTCTTAACCAGCACATCGGGAGCCATATCTGTATTCGCGGAACTCGCTGCCGCGCTCGTGGCAAACAACAAGGCCGCCAGCAGGCCGATCAATTGCTTCATCATCTTGTCTCTTTCAGAAAATCAGTCCAGCAATTCGCGCGGCGGGTTGCCGTCATGAACCAGATTGCGGCGGCGCTGCAGATAGCCGTCGCGAACATAGGAATACTTGTCCAGCGCGGCCTCTTCGATCACCTTGTCGGCCGGCAGCATATCCGCGCGCGCATCGACCAGGCGCAGCCCCAGCAGGGTATTGCGCGTCGGCACGCTGCTGACATTGGCGACCGGGTCCGCGGCCATATCCAGCACCAGACCGGCTGTGTCACGCACCGTGCGCGGGCCGAAAATCGGCAGCACCACATAGGCGCCATTACCCACGCCCCAGCGGCCGAAAGTCTGGCCGAAGTCTTCCTCGTGCTTTTCGAGCCCCGCTTCGGTCGCCACATCGAACAGGCCCAGAATGCCGATCGTACTGTTGATCAACACACGGCCCAGATCGCTCGCCGCCTGGTCGGGCTTGCCCTGGAAGAGGTTATTCACGCCGATGAACAGATCGGCGATGTTGCCGAAAAAGTTCGTGACGCCCGTCCGCACCGGATCTGGCAACACGGCGTCGTAACCTTGCGCGACCGGTTTGATCAACACCGTGTCGACCGCCTCGTTGAAGCCATACATGGCGCGGTTGAAGCCTTCGATGGGATCCTTGGGATTGCCCGAAGTCGCACAGCCGCCGAGCAAGCCAACCAGCGCCACCGCGAGCACGGCTGACTTGAGGCGAGTGTCCGTTCTTTTTGAGTTCGTTGCCATTTATTTCTTACCCTCGTCTCCAGATGCCTTGTCGAACATGAACTGGCTGATCAGCTTTTCCAGTACCAC
>JAUXNZ010000231.1 GCA_030682595.1 Rhodocyclaceae bacterium
GGCTGCGGCAAAAAAGAAGCCCCGCCCGCTCCTGCTCCCGCGCCTGTTGCTGCTCCGGCTCCCGCTGCCGCCCCGGCTGATGCTGCTGTTCCCGCTGCTGCCCCGGTTGCCGCACCCGCAACTCCTGCCGAAGAGAAGAAGTAATCGTTTTCTTTGTCGGCAAAAAAAGCCAGCCCACGGGCTGGCTTTTTTCATGGCCAATTGAACTTCCCGGCATCGATTGCCGGCAATTTATTTCTTCTTTGCGGCTTTCTTTCCGGCCACGGCGGCCTTGAAACTCGCGCCTGCGGTAAATTTTGGCACGGTGGTAGCGGCAATTTTCAGCGGCTCACCGGTTTTCGGATTTTTGCCGGTACGCGCCGCGCGTTTGGCGGGTTTGAAGCTACCGAAACCGATCAGAGTGACCGCATCGCCCTTGGCAACCGTCTTGACCACGGCATCGATCATGGCGGAAAGCGTGCGCTCTGCTGCTGCCTTTGAAATGTCGGCCGCTTTTGCAGTGGCTTCGATAAGTTCAGATTTGTTCATATATTAGCTCCTCGGATTAGGGTGTTTCGGTTATGAAGCATGGAAAACGGTTTGCCGCATTGGTCCGGGCGACGCCGGGCAGAATACTCCAACCAACGGTCAGCGTGCCGCACCGTCATGCGGAGGTGTTGATGATAGTGCCTGTTTTTTGTCCCTGAGCATTCACCACAGGCTTCGGCGGCTCAGGCTGTTTAGGTGGTTCTACCCGCTCGGGCTGTGCGGCGCGTTGCGCCGGCTCCGCAGGTTTGGCCGCCGACTGCGCTGCGGGGGGGCGGTTTGCCTCGTCTCCACCACGCGGGCCTTCGGTCATCCGGAACTGCGCCTGGTTGGCCGCCACCTGTTGCTGCTGCTGAGTCGAATTGGTCGCCGAACTCACTAAATTGATTGCCATGTCACCTCCCACTCGTCAGACCGCCATCAGGCAGTGGTGTTAACCACGATACCCGTCACTTGGCCGGATGTATTGACAACGGGCTCCGCAACCACGGACTCACCGCCGCCCGCAACCTGCGCAACATCGGATTGCTTGCCCGCCCGGCTGAGAGTGTCAAGCAATTGCCCGTGCATCTCCGTAACGGAACGGATCGCCGCCAATCCCTGTCGCGCATTCCCCGCGGCAGTCTGCGCCTGATCCGCCCGCGCGGCAAGTGATCGGGCATCCTCCCTGGCACGCGCCGCGACCTGTTGCGCCTCCGCAGCCCTTTCCTGCAAGGAGCGAGCGACCTGTTCGGCCCGGCCGGCATTCTGTCTGGCTTGCTGCAAGCTCAACTGCTGCCACGCCATCTGGCTGGTAGCCTGTGAGCCTGCAGTAGAAGTAATGGCAGCCATTGACTTGTTTCCGGAACCGTCTCCCGGTCGCGAATATAGCCCCATTGCATCGACAAAACAAGACACCGTATTGGCTTGGTGCGCAAGTTTTCATTGCATTATTTTTCAATTGAGTGCATAGTCCGCGCCAGCGATTTTCAAGCAGTGTCATTTTGTCTGGTTCAGTACCCGCGACTCCGCAGTATTAGTCCCTTCATCACCCAGCCGTCTTGACTATCGTCCCACCCGGGGCACGCCCCAATTTTTTAGTTTTTTTAGGATATTCAAGACATGGCAACAGGTACTGTAAAGTGGTTCAATGATTCAAAAGGTTTCGGTTTCATCACCCCGGAGAGCGGCGGCGACGATCTTTTCGCGCACTTCTCCGCGATTCAAGGCCAGGGTTTCAAAACCCTGAAGGAAGGCCAGCGCGTTAGTTTCGACGTCACCACCGGCCCCAAAGGTCTGCAAGCGTCGAACATTCAAGCGGCTGGCTAAGTGCTGTCGGCATGACGCCAATGTCATGCCAACGACTTTGCGCCGCCTGACCGGAAAAGCCCGGCGCTTGCCGGGCTTTTTCTTTTCAACCTTTCCCTGGAGGCATGCTTATGGCTAAGGAAGAACTTATCGAAATGAATGGCGTGGTACTTGAAGTACTCCCCGACTCACGTTATCGCGTTCAACTCGACAACGGTCACGATCTGGTGGCCTATTCGGCGGGCAAAATGCGCAAACACCACATTCGCATTCTCGCCGGCGACAAGGTTTCACTTGAACTATCCCCCTACGATTTAAGCAAGGGGCGCATCAACTTCCGCCACATCGAAGGCCGCACGCCGAACCCCGCACCGCAGCGTCGGCGGCACTGAGCGCGGGCACCAAGACCAAGCGCTGGCACCGGGCTCCAGCAACCAAGCGCCCGCGCTGCAGGCATAGCCGTTGCAGCAGAAATTCCCGATGGTCGATCGCGGCGGCGCCACAACTCCGCAAAACCACCCCCAACTCAGGTCACCTTGCCATCGACGCGCGGCGTCAGCAAAAAGGGCAGGTAGCGCCAAAGCAACACTCCGAAGGCAACGCACCAGCAGGTGGACGCGAGATGCAGCCACATCGTGTAGCCAGCCGGGTAAAACTGCGGGGCGATGACGCGTGCGGCAAAGCCGATCAGCATGATCCACAACACCACCTTGTCCGCGCGCTCGAAAACCACATTGCGCCCGGTGTGGCCCTTTGAGATGCGCACGATCATGGCCGGCAGGATCAGTCCCATGACACCGACAGTGAAGACATGCGCGGAGACGCTGCCGACCCAGGGCAGATCGGTAAATTGACCGACGGCGCTGATGAGCAGTTGAAGGACAATGGCCAAGTAGCCCAGATACATGATGCCGATATCGATCCGCGTAAAGGCCTTGCGTGGATGCCACCCGGCGAAACGCGCCAGCAGCAGCAACGCGAGAATAAATTCAAACACGCCGGTGAATGTGGCGGGCAGTAGCTGACCAAAGACGAGGATCACTGCCAGCCACTTGGTGGCGAGATCAAGGCGCGGGTTGCGCAGGATGTCGACCTTGAAGGCGCCGCGCATGAATTGCACCTGGGTGCGCTCCAGCATGATGAGAAAGGCGACACGGAACAGCGCGAGCGTCATGCTCCAGCCCAAGGTGAAATAGTCGCCCTGCACGATGAGAAATTTGGCCGGCAGGAACAGCGGCAGGATGATCCAGAAGAAATAGTTGTCGCTGTTGTTTTCGCGCACGCGCTGGACGAAAAGCGTCCAGAGCAGCATGGCGATGATCGCGGCCTGGAACAGGCCGTGCGCCAGCCAGAATAGCGCCGGGGGCCAGCCGGCACCCAGGCTCATGGCGATGCGGTCGAATATCCATGCGACGGCCAGGAGGATCAGCGCACCACCGTGCCAGCCACGTACCCCCACCCAGTTTTTGCTGGCGGTCAGCAGAAAACCGCCCAGCGCCGCCCAACCGAAACCGTAGAACATTTCGTGGGCGTGCCACTGCATAGGGCCGACAAAAGTCGGCGCTGGCGGGACGGCGCCGGTAAAAATCAGCACCCACCACAGCGGCAGGCTCAGGCCCGCCAGACAGGCGAGGGCAAAAAATGGGCGGAAGCCAATAAGCCAGAATGGGTGTGCGCCAAGTTTCATCAGGAAAGTCATGGTTCGCAGTTTGAGGTGCGATTGCCATTCTGTCCTTGATGCAGGTCAGGCGTTACAGGCTATTGGCGGAGGGGGTGGGATTCGAACCCACGGTACCTTGCAGTACGCCTGATTTCGAGTCAGGTACATTCGACCACTCTGCCACCCCTCCGGCGGGCGCGATTATAACCGTGACGTCCCTGCATGGCACAATGCAGCCACTACAAGTGCAGGAAGAATTTATGTTTTGCTTTGCACGGCCGCTGTTTGGCCCGATCCTGTTGCTCCTCGCCCTGCTTGCCGGCTGTACGCGCCTCGATCCACCGGGTCCGGAGCAGCCGCTGGTTGTCGGCTTGCCCGCCGATCCGGTGTTTCAGCGAGCCGTACCGCCCAGCGAGGGTATGGATGGCTTCAGCCGCAATCTGAGTGAAGCGTTTGCCGAGTCGCTGGGCGTCGAGCTGCGCTACGTCGTTGCGCCGAACTATCCTGCCCTCCTGAAGATGGTGCGCAGTGGAAAAGTGCATCTGGCCGTAGCCGTGCCAACTCTGGCCGCCGCCGAACCCGCTGCGGGAAGCGATCCGCAATTGAGCTATAGCCCGCCATTGCTGGAAACGCGCCAACTGATCGTGCAGCACGCCAGCGCCCTGCGCGTCGACAGCCCCGCGAAACTGGCCGGACGAGAAATCGCCGTACCCGCCGGGGCAATGCAGGCCCGGGTGATCCGCGCCATGAACATTGACCCGCCGCCCGTGATCATCGAGCGTGCCGACATCAACGAACTGGAGCTATTGGGCGGGGTCGCCCGACGCCACCATGAACTGGTGGCCAGTACCGAACTGCATTTTGCCGTGGCTTCGAACTATTACCCCGATCTGGCCATCGCCTTCGAACTTCCGGAAAAGTTGTCCTATGTCTGGGCCATCTCTTCCGCCAGCCCCACCCTCCTCGACTACGCCACGCGCTTTATCGAATCCGCCCGCCAGGATGGCACGCTACGCCGTCTCAATGATCGTTATTTCGGTCACATCCGCCGTATGGAAGCGCGTGACAGCGAGGTTTTTCTCGAACATGTGCGCAGCCGCCTGCCGGCGTTCCGGCAGGAATTTCATGCCGCGCAGGAGCGTACCGGCATCGACTGGCGCCTGCTGGCGGCGCTGGCCTACCAGGAATCGAAATGGGACCCGCTCGCCACCTCGCCCACCGGAGTGCGCGGCATGATGATGTTGACCGAAGATACCGCCGACCGGCTCAAGGTCACGAATCGGCTTGACGCCAGCCAGAGCATTCAGGCCGGCGCCAGATATCTGGCAATGTTAAGGGACGAACTGCCTGCAGGCATTGATCATCCCGACCGGCTCTGGTTTGCTTTGGCCGCCTACAATCTGGGCATGGGTCATATGAACGGGGCACGGGCTTTCGCCCCGGGCCTGAAGCGCAATCCTGACGACTGGTACGACATGAAGCAGGTGTTGCCGCTGATGGCGCGACCCGAGTATTACACCCGGCTGAAAAGCGGTCGGGCGCGCGGCGGCGAGGCGGTCATCCTGGTCGAGAACGTGCGCAACTATTTCGACGTGCTGTCGCGCTTTGAACCCATCCACACCCCGCCCAGCCTGGGCGAATCGATGCAGCGCAAACTGAGCGGACTGAAACAGCAGAGCAATCAGGTTCCCGGACTGAGTAGTTCCAAACCACCCATATAGCCGCGCAGCACCTCCGGTACAACCACCGTCCCGTCGGCGCGCTGATAATTTTCCAGCACTGCAACCAGCGTGCGGCCGACCGCCAGACCGGAACCGTTGAGGGTATGCAGCGGACGCGGCTTGCCGCCCTTGTCGCGGCAGCGCGCCTGCATGCGGCGTGCCTGAAAGGCTTCGAAGTTGGAACAGGAGGAGATTTCGCGATAGGTGTTCTGCGCCGGTAACCAGACTTCGAGGTCGTAGGTCTTGGCGGCCGAAAATCCCATGTCGCCTGCGCATAGCGCCATCTTGCGATACGGCAGCGCCAGTTTTTCCAGAATCGTTTGGGCGTGGCCGGTCAGCTCTTCGAGTGCATCCCAGGACATTTCGGGCGCGACGATCTGTACCATTTCGATCTTGTCGAACTGATGCTGACGGATCATGCCGCGCGTGTCCTTGCCGTAACTGCCGGCCTCGGAGCGGAAGCAAGGGGTGTGGCAGACGAACTTCAGCGGCAAGCTGGCGGTATCGAGAATCTCGCCGCGCACGATGTTGGTCACCGGCACCTCGGCGGTGGGAATCAGGTACAGATGGCTGCCGTCGTTGCGCTCGACACGGAACAGGTCTTCCTCGAACTTGGGCAACTGACCGGTGCCGAACATGCTGTCCGGGTTGACGAGATAGGGCGCGTAGATTTCGGTGTAGCCATGCTCCCGCACATGCGTGTCGAGCATGAACTGCGCCAGCGCGCGGTGCAGCCGCGCCA
>JAUXNZ010000197.1 GCA_030682595.1 Rhodocyclaceae bacterium
CCACCAGGCCGATCATGGCCAGACGCAGCGGCCACGCCAACATCAAGGGCAGGATCGCGACAATCGCCAACAGGTGTGCCAGCGCCAACAGAGTGACCAGCCGCCTTGAGACTCGCAGCGGAATCGTCAAGGGGAAGTCCATGGTCCGCCTCAACTACGCCTGAAAGGAGTATGCCCTACACGCGCCGGAAGGCGAGTGTTCCATTGGTGCCGCCGAAGCCGAAGTTGTTCTTGACGGCGACATCAATCTTGAGGTCGCGCGCCTCGTTGGCGCAGTAATCGAGATCGCACTCCGGATCCTGCTCGAAGATATTGATCGTCGGCGGCGAAACCTGGTGATGCACCGCCAGCGCCGTCAGCACCGACTCCAACCCGCCAGCGCCGCCCAGCAAATGCCCGGTCATCGACTTGGTCGAATTCACCACCAGTTGTTTTGCGGCAGCGCCGAACGCCAGTTTGATCGCCTCGGTTTCGTTCTTGTCGCCGAGCGGCGTCGAGGTGCCGTGGGCGTTGATATATTGCACCTGATCGGCATTCAGGCCGGCGTCCTTCATCGCATTCAGCATGCTGCGGCGCGGACCATCGGTATCCGGCGCGGTCATGTGATAGGCGTCCCCACTCATGCCAAAACCGGCCAGCTCGCAGTAAATGTGCGCGCCGCGCCGCTTGGCGTGTTCATATTCCTCGAGCACCAACACGCCGGCACCCTCGCCAAGCACGAAGCCGTCGCGGCCCTTGTCCCAGGGGCGGCTGGCGGTCGCCGGATCGTCGTTACGCGTGGACAGCGCCTGCGCCGAGGCAAAGCCGCCAATCGCCAGGGGCGTCACCGTCGCCTCGGCGCCGCCGCAGACCATCGCATCGGCATCGCCGTACTGAATCATGCGGTAACTCATGCCGATGGCGTGCAAACCCGTGGTGCAGGCCGTCACGACGGCGAGATTCGGGCCCTTCGCCCCGATCATGATCGAGAGGTTGCCGGAAATCATGTTGATGATCGTGCCAGGAATGAAGAACGGCGAAATCTTGCGCGGGCCGCCGGCGAGGAAGTCGTGGTGCGTCGCTTCAATCATCGGCAGGCCGCCGATGCCGGAGCCGATGTTCACGCCGATACGGTCGGCATTTTCCGGGGTAACCACCAAGCCCGATTCGCGGAAAGCCTGCAGGCCGGCCGCCATGCCGTAATGGATGAAAATATCCATGCGGCGGGCTTCCTTGGCGGAGAGGTACTCGGTGATATCGAAACCTTTCACCTCACCAGCAATGCGCGCCTTGAGGGCGGCGGCATCAAAGCGCGTGATCGGACCGATACCGGAAACACCGGCAAGGATGTTGTTCCAGGTTTCGGCGACGGTATTGCCGACCGGCGAGACGAGTCCCAGACCGGTCACGACGACTCTGCGACGCGACAAGTTAGTCTCCTGCGGGGGTGAGAAAAAATGGGGCATGGTGCGCCCCGGTCGATTACTTCTTCAGGTTGTTATTGACGTAGTCAATCGCCTGCTGGACGGTGGTGATTTTTTCGGCCTCTTCGTCCGGAATTTCGCACTCGAACTCTTCCTCGAGCGCCATCACCAGTTCGACGGTGTCAAGCGAATCGGCGCCCAGGTCATCCACGAAGGACGAATCATTCTTGATGTCGGCCTCGTTCACGCCGAGTTGTTCGGCAACGATTTTCTTGACGCGCTGTTCGATGTTATCCATTGATTGCTCCTCTTCCCTATAAAAGGCGGGTTGTTTTGAACCCGCGTAGTTTACCAAAAGCCGACGCTAAAAACGGCCGGCCCTCAACACAAGCCATCAAACCATGTACATGCCGCCATTGACGTGCAACATCGTCCCCGTGATGTAAGCGGCTTGCGGGCTGGCCAAGAAGGCGACGGCATGGGCAATATCCTCCGCCTGACCGAGTCGGCCGAGCGGAATTTTCTGAATCAGGGCATTCCTTTGCTCTTCACTCAGCGCGCGGGTCATGGCGGTATCGATGAAGCCGGGCGCCACGCAGTTCACCGTGATATTGCGGCTGCCCAGTTCCTGCGCCAGGGCGCGCGACATGCCCGCGACACCGGCCTTGGCGGCCGCGTAGTTGATCTGGCCGGGGTTGCCGGACGCGGCGACCACCGAGGAAATGTTGATGATGCGACCGGCACGAGCCTTCATCATCCCGCGAATGACCAGCTTCGACAGGCGGAACACGGCCTTGAGATTGGTATCGATGACCGCATCCCACTCGTCGTCCTTCATGCGCATCGCCAGATTGTCGCGGGTGATGCCGGCGTTGTTGACCAGGATGGAAACGGCGCCGAAGCGTTTTTCGATCTCACCAATCAGCGCCGCGCAGGCCGCGCCATCGGTCACATCGAGCACCGCGCCCCAGCCTGGAATGCCCGCGGCATCAAGTGCCTGCTGAATGTCCAGGGCGGCGGCGGCGTTGATGTCCGCGCCGACCACCGTGGCGCCCTGCTTCCCCAGTTCCTGGGCGATGACATGGCCGATGCCGCGCGCCGCACCGGTCACCAGGGCAATTTGTCCTTTCAACGCATCCTGCATGATCATCCTTTCGTAGTTAACAACGCCGCCTCGACGCTCGCCCGGTCGTGCAGGGCGGCGCCGGTCAGATTGTCGGCACAGCGTTTCACCAACCCGGCCAATACTTTGCCGGGGCCACATTCAAACACCTGCGTGATGCCCGCCGCCTGCATCGCGCGCATGGTCTCGACCCAGCGTACCGGCGCGGCAGCCTGACGCACCAGTGCGGCACGAATATCTTCCGGGTTCTCGGCGCAGTTCACATCGACATTGTTCAGCACGGGGATCCGCGGCCGCGCCACGGCGACCGTCACGAGACGCGCCTTGAGTTTCTCGGCCGCCGGCTGCATCAGCGACGAATGGAAAGGCGCCGACACCGGCAGCATGACGGCGCGCTTGGCGCCACCGGCCTTGCAGGCATCCGCGGCACGCTGCACGGCGGCGGCATGACCGGCGATGACCGTCTGTTCCGGCGAGTTGAAATTGACGGCCTGGACAGCCTGTCCTTGCGCCGCTTCCGCGCAGATCGCCTTGACCCTTGCGGCATCCATGCCAAGAATCGCGGCCATGGCGCCTACGCCCGCCGGCACGGCTTCCTGCATGGCCTGCGCGCGCAGTTCGACGAGCGGAACCGCTTCCGCAAATTCGAGCACGCCGGCGGCAACCAGCGCCGAGTATTCACCCAGGCTGTGGCCCGCCAGCATGGCCGGTTGCGGGACGCCCCCAGCGCCTGCGGCTCCCATTTCCTGCCAGAGCCGCCAGACGGCAATCCCAGCCGTGAGCATCAACGGCTGGGTATTGACCGTTTGCGATAGTGCTTCGGCCGGCCCCTCGGCAACCAATTGCCAGAGATCGCGTCCCAGCGCCGTTGAAGCCTCATCAAAGGTGGCACGAATCACCGGGCTGTCGCCATACGCTGCCATCATGCCGAGCGATTGCGTACCTTTGCCAGGAAAAACAAACGCAAACTTAATCATGACCTCACAGTTTCAGCAGGGCCGCGCCCCAGGTAAAGCCGCCGCCCACGCCTTCCAGCAACACCGTGTCGCCAGCGCCGATTTTTCCGGCGCGCACCGCCTCGTCGAGGGCCAGCGGGATCGAAGCCGCGGAGGTATTGCCATGACG
>JAUXNZ010000242.1 GCA_030682595.1 Rhodocyclaceae bacterium
GCCGAGCCACAGGCCACGGCTCATCAGCGGTTTGAAGTTGCGCGCCTGGTGCAGTTCGTCGAAGAGCCAGGACTGGCGGAACATTTCGGGATAGGCGGTCAGTTCATCACCGGCCCGGCCTGCCGCCAGCGCCGCTACGGCGGCTTCCGCCGCCAGCATGCCCGACTTGATGGCGGCGTGCGAACCCTTGATGCGCGAGGCGACGAGAAAGCCGGCATCGTCGCCGACCAGCGCGCCGCCGGGGAAGATCAGCTTGGGCAGGGCCTGCAGGCCGCCCGAGGTCATCGCCCGCGCGCCGTAGGCCAGGCGCGTGCCGCCTGCCAGCAGCGGGCGGATGGCGGGGTGGGTCTTGAGCCGCTGCATTTCCTCGAAGGGCGCCAGATGGGGATTGCTGTAGCCGAGGCCGACGACGAGACCGATGGCGATCAAATGCGGCTGTGTGGCGTTGCCATAGTGATAGCAGAAGCCGCCGCCATAAGTGTCGCTGGCCAGCGGCCAACCGGCGGTGTGCATCACCAGTCCATTGACATGTTGCGCGGCCGGCACCTGCCAGAGCTCCTTGATGCCCAGGCCATACACCTGCGGCGCGGCGCCGGCGCGCAAGTTGAAACGCTGTTCCAGTCGCTTGCCGAGGTGACCGCGACAGCCCTCGGCGAACAGCGTGTATTTGCCGCGCAGTTCCATGCCCGGCTGAAAGTTCGGGCCGGGCACGCCGTCCTTTTGCACGCCCATGTCGCCAGTGACCACGCCGACGATGCGCCCGTCCTCCTCGATGAGTTCGGCACCGGCGAATCCCGGATAAATCTCGACGCCCAGCGCTTCGGCCTGTGTCCCCAGCCAGCGACAGAGCTCGCCCAGACTGATGACATAATTGCCGGCGTTGTGGAAGCAGGCCGGCAGCAGCGCGGCGGGCAGGTTATGGCTGCCTTTTTCGGTGAGGAACAACAGGCGATCTTCGCTGACTGGTGTGTCGAGCGGGGCATTGCGTTCCTGCCAGTCGGGAAACAATTCGGTCAATGCGCGTGGATCCATCACCGCGCCGGAGAGGATGTGGGCGCCGATCTCGGCGCCTTTTTCAATGAGGCAGATGGCGAGATCCTGATTCAACTGCTTGAGCCGGATGGCCGCCGCCAGTCCCGCCGGTCCGCCACCCACCACCACCACATCGAATTCCATTGCTTCGCGTTCCATGACGTTTCTCCCAAGGCGGTGACGAGGCGCGATTATAATTTGCCAATCCCATTCTGGCTGCCGCGATCATGGAACATCCGCACCACCTGGTCCACACCACGCACATCCCCGTGCGCTGGGGCGACATGGACGCCCTGGGTCATGTCAACAACACCGTCTATTTCCGCTTTGCCGAGCAGGCGCGCATCGACTGGATGACCTCTCTGGGCTTTGCCGATATCGTCGCGGTCGAGGAGGGGCCGGTGATCATCAACGCGAGCTGCACCTTTCTCAAGCCGATCACCTTTCCGGCCACCGTGGAGGTGCGCACGCTGATCGGCAAGCCGGGCAAAAGCAGTTTGCCGACCTATTACGAAATGCGCTGTGTCGGCGAAGATACGCTCTACGCCGAGGGCGCCGCCAAGATCGTCTGGTGGAATCCGCGCACCGGCAAGTCGCAGCCGCTGCCCGATTTCATTCGCGAGATTTACCCGCATGACTGAGCAGATGATGTGGCAGCCGGGGCCGGAGCGCGTTGCCGCCGCCAACTTAACGGCCTTTGCCAGGCAAGCCGGCCGGCCGGCGGACTATGCCGAACTTCATCGCTGGTCGATCGAGCATCCCGAAGAATTCTGGTCGCTGCTCTGGGACTTCGCCGCGGTGCGCGGCGAGAAGGGACAACGCATTCTTGCCGACGGCGATCGCATGCCCGGCGCGCAGTGGTTTCCCGAGGCGCGGCTGAACTATGCGCAGAACCTGCTGCGCCGCCGTGACGACGGCACGGCGCTGGTCTTTCGCGGCGAGGAAAAAGTTACCCGCCGCATGACTTACGGCGAGTTGTACCTGCGCGTCGCGCGACTGGCGCAGGCGATGAAAGGCGAGGGCATCGTCGCGGGCGATGTCGTGGCGGCCTACATGCCCAACCTGCCGGAGACGCTGATCGCTCTGCTGGCCGCTTCGTCCATCGGCGCGGTGTTCACCTCCGCCTCGCCGGACTTCGGCGTGCAGGGCGTGCGCGACCGTTTTGGCCAGGTGGCGCCGAAGCTGTTGTTCGTCGCCGACGGCTATTTCTACAACGGCAAGACGCTGGACACCCTCGACAAGGTTGCGCAGATCGTCGCCAGCCTGCCCTCGGTGCGGAAAGTCATCGTCTCGCCCTATGTGCGCGAGACGGGGCATGAGCTTGCCCGCATCCCGAATGCCGTGACGCGCGGCGATTTCGTCGCGCCGTATCGGGGGCAAACCGAGATCGAATTCGCGCAACTGCCCTTCGCACATCCGCTCTACGTCCTCTATTCCTCGGGGACGACCGGCGTGCCTAAGTGCATCGTGCACAGTGCCGGCGGTGTGCTCTTGCAGCATCTCAAGGAACATCGCCTGCAAGCCGACGTGAAGCCCGGCGACAAGGTGTTTTATTTCACCACCTGCGGCTGGATGATGTGGAACTGGCTGGTCTCGGCGCTCGCCTCCGAAGCCACGCTGTTGCTCTACGACGGCTCGCCCTTCGTCGGGCGCGGCCGGGTGCTGTTCGATTACGCGCAAGCCGAAGGCATGACGCACTTTGGCACCTCGGCCAAGTTCATCGATGCCTGCGCCAAGATCAACCTCAAGCCGCGCGCGACGCACGATCTGGCCGCCCTGCGCGCGATGTTTTCCACCGGCAGCCCGCTCTCGCCGGAGAGCTTCGATTATGTCTATCGCGACATCAAGGCCGACCTGCAGCTGGCCTCGATTTCCGGCGGTACCGACATCGTGTCGTGTTTCGTGCTGGGCAATCCCGTCGGGCCGGTGTGGCGCGGCGAGATCCAGTGCGCCGGCCTCGGCATGGCCGTCGAGGTACTCAACGAACAGGGCAAGCGCGCGGCGCTGGGTGAAAAGGGCGAGTTGGCCTGTCTGCGCCCTTTCCCGTCAATGCCGATCAGTTTCTGGAACGATGCTGATGGCGCCAAATATCGCGCCGCCTATTTCGAACGCTTTGCCGGCATCTGGTGCCACGGCGATTTTGCCGAGCGCACTGCGCATGACGGTTTCATCATCCACGGCCGTTCGGATGCGACGCTCAATCCGGGTGGCGTGCGTATCGGCACCGCCGAGATCTATCGCCAGGTCGAAACCCTGCCCGAGGTCGTCGAATCCATTGTCATCGGCCAGGAGTTCGAAGGTGACGTCCGTGTCGTGCTGTTCGTCAAGCTGCAGGAAGGACTCACGCTCGACGAGGCGCTCGCCAAGCGCGTCAAGGAAACCATTCGCGCCAACACCACGCCACGCCATGTGCCCGACAAGGTGCTGCAGGTGGCCGATATTCCGCGCACCAAGAGCGGCAAGATCGTCGAACTGGCCGTGCGCGAAGTGGTGCATGGCCGTGCGGTAAAAAACAGCGAGGCGCTGGCGAACCCCGAGGCGCTCGAATACTTCCGCAACCGGGCCGAGCTTTCCGCATAAGAGCCTGCGCCGTCCCCATGTTACGCGGCGGTTCGGCTGACGCCGTCCCGCCAGCGCCGACTTTCAGCCGTCGTAGTGAAACCGGCAAGCGATGATCACCAACTCCGCATCGCTTGCGCGATACACCAGACGGTTCGCTTCATCGATGCGCCTTGACCAGTAGCCGGACAATTCGCCGCGCAGCGGTTCTGGTTTGCCGATACCAACGAATGGGTCACGCGCAGCAGCGGTAATCAGCAGGTTTAATCGCTTGAGCGTCTTCTTGTCTTGATCTTGCCAGTACGGATAAGCTTCCCACGCATCGGGCACGAAGCGAATGGCGCGCACGGTCAATCAGTCGGGAGAAGTTGGCGATCTTGCGCCTGCCCGGCTTTATCCTGCGCAATCGCCCGCGCCAGCGCGGCGGCATTGGCCGGATTGCTGGTCAGGTGCAATGTTTCCATGATGCTGTTGTAGCTGTCCAGAGACATCACCACGGCATCACCTTCGGCATCACGGCGGCTGATAATGGTCACGTCCGCATCCTGAACCACATCATCCAATACGGACTTGAGCGCATTGCGCGCATGGGAATAGGTAACGACTTTCATGGCCGATTCACTTGTTCAATAAGTTGGTCAAGTATGATCGAAGCGAGCATTCAATGCAAGCCAAGCATCAATTCCGGCCGCGCAGCGCCTTGAGGTCTTCCAGGGTGGCCGGGTGGCTGTACTCCTCCATCACGAACGCTCCAGGGCGTTCCTTGCGATGGCCGATGGTGCGCATGCTTGTCTTTCGGGGCGATTTCATGAAGTTGCGCAACATCAACCCTTGGCGCGTTGTTTCCACTTGGCAGGGTGCCGGGCGGTGTGCATGACAGCAAAGACCACTATTCTGTTTGGCTCGATC
>JAUXNZ010000243.1 GCA_030682595.1 Rhodocyclaceae bacterium
CATGAAGGAGGTCTGCATGTTGACCGCCATCAGGATGCCGAACCAGACCAGATCGATGCCCAGCTTGTCCGCCACCGGTGCCAGCAGCGGCAAGACGATGAAGGCCAGCTCGAAGAAATCGAGGAAGAAGGCCAGGATGAAGATCAGGACGTTGACCACGACGAGGAAGCCGAACTGGCCGCCGGGCAGTCCGGTCAGCAGATGCTCGACCCAGATGTGGCCATCCACCGCCTGGAAGGTCAGGCTGAACACCGTCGCGCCGAGCAGGATGAACAGGACGAAGGCGGAGAGTTTCGTGGTCGCATCCATGGCCTGGGTCAGCAGCTTCATGCTGAGGCGGCGGCGCGAAACGGCCATGATCAGCGCACCCAGCGCGCCCATCGCGCCGCCTTCGGTCGGCGTGGCGATGCCGAGGAAGATGGTGCCAAGCACGAGGAAAATCAGCGCCAGCGGCGGAATCAACACAAAGGTGACGCGTTCGGCCATGCGCGACAGCAGACCCAGCTTGGTCACGCGGTTGAGCATCGCGAGCGTGAAGGCAATGCCGATGCCGACGCACATCGACAGCACGATCGTTTCATCGGTCGGCGCCTCGGCCGCCCGGCTCTTGGCAAACGCCACCGCGCCGCCCACCGAAATGAGGAACAACACCCCCACCGAGCGCATGCCGGAACTGCCGTTGGCCTCGCGGAAGGTGCGCGCCTCCGGCGGCAGGGCCGGCGCCATGTTCGGCCTGATGAGGGTCAGCAAAAACACCCAGCCGACGTAAAGGCTCATCAACATGAAACCCGGAATGAATGCGCCGGCATACAGGTCGCCGACGCTGCGGCCAATCTGGTCGGCGATGACGATCAGCACCAGCGAAGGCGGGATGATCTGCGCCAGCGTACCCGAGGCGGCAATGACGCCCGAGGCCAGCCGGCGGTCATAGCCGTAACGCAACATGAGTGGCAGGGAGATCAGACCCATCGAGATCACCGAGGCCGCCACCACGCCGGTCGTCGCGGCGAGCATGGCGCCGACGAAAATCACTGCGTAGGCGAGGCCGCCGCGGATCGGGCCGAACAACTGGCCGATGGTGTCGAGCAGGTCCTCGGCCATGCCCGAACGTTCGAGGATCAGCCCCATGAAGGTAAAGAAGGGGATCGCGAGCAGCGTGTCGTTCTTCATGATGCCGAAGATACGGAGCGGCAGGGCCTGCATCAGCGAGGCGGGCAGCATGCCGAGCTCGATGCCGATGAAGGCGAAGAACAGGCCGCAGGCAGCCAGCGAAAACGCCACCGAATAGCCCATCAGCAGAAACATGAACAGCCCCATGAACATGATCGGGGCCATGTTGGCTTGCAGAAACTCGATCATTTATCTGCCCTTTCTTCCTTGGCACGATCAGAAACCATATCGACGGCGTCTTCGACGCGGTGAATGACCTCAGGCGCAACCTCGTGCTTCCTGATCTCGTCGGCCAGTTCTTCCTCCGCCGTCTTGGTCTGCACGGGCTGGGTGGGGTCGGCGCACAGTCCCTTGAGGAAACCGACACGCTTGATCAGTTCGGAAATTCCTTGCAGGCCCAGCAGCGTAAAGCCGATTGGCAGCAGAGCGTAAACCGGCCAGCGGATCAGGCCGCCGGCGTTTTCCGACATTTCGCCGCTGCGGTAGGCCTGGATCGCCAGCGGCAAGGCCAGATCGATGACGAGGATGACAAATGGCATCAGGAAAACCACGATACCGAAGATCTCGACCTTGATCTGGGTGTGCTTGGAGAAACGCCCCAGGATGACGTCGATCTTGACGTGGCCCTGGCGCAGCATGGTGTAGCCCGAAGCCAGCAGGAACATCGCGGCAAACAGGTACCACTGGATTTCCAGGAAGGCATTGGAACTGACGTTGAAGGCCTTGCGCACAATGGCGTTGGTGGCGCTGATGAGCACGGCGACGAGCACCAGCCAGAGCGTGGCGCGACCGACTAACTCGGTCATGCGATCGATCAGCCGCGAGAATTGCAGCAGGAAATTCATTTGATTTTCTCCTCCGCACCGGGATTGCGGTGCGCAATAATGGCCGATTGCCCCGCGCCCGATGTGTTGTTGTGTGTTGTCACAAGCGCAAGCGCAGGGGCGCGATGTTAACCTTTTCAGCCCCGGATTGACCATACCATTGTGGAAAACCGCAGCCACCCCCCCGGCCGTGCAACCCGTCTGTGCATCGTGCGCCACGGCGAAACCGACTGGAATGCGGTGCGCCGCATCCAGGGTCATGTTGATGTGCCGCTGTCCGCCGTCGGCCATGCTCAGGCGCGTGCCGCCGGCAATGCGCTGGCCAGCGAAGGCCTGGCCGCCATCTACAGCAGCGACTTGACGCGCGCGCGACAGACTGCCGAGGCGACCGCCCACCTGACGCATGTGACGTTGCAACTGACCAGCGGGCTGCGCGAGCGCCATTTCGGCGTATTTCAGGGGCTGACCTATGCGGAAGCAGCGGTGCAGTTTCCAGAAGCCTACGCCCGCCACCAGGCGCGCGACGATGCGCACTTCGCCCCGCCTGACGGCGAAAGCCTGCATGATCTGGCGCTGCGGATTGCCGGCGTCTGCGACGACATCGTGCGTCGCCACGCCGGAGAAACGGTGGCGATTTTCACGCACGGCGGCGTGCTCGACGTCCTCTACCGCCGGGCACTTGGCCGACCGCTGACGGCACCGCGCGACTTCGCCATCCCCAACGCCGGCATCAACTGGATCGCAGTGGTCGATGATTGCTGGAGCCTGCTGACCTGGGCCGAACGCGATCATCTGGACAGCGTGCGCGACGAACTGTAGTGGCCTGCTAGAATTCCGTTTTTCCCACCCTCCGCCGGGACAACGCCATGTTTGCAAAGCAAAATACCCTCGCCAAGACCGACCCCGAACTGTTCTCTGCCATCCAGAAGGAAAATCAGCGGCAGGAAGATCATATCGAGCTGATCGCCTCGGAAAACTATGTCTCGTGGGCAGTGCTGGAAGCCCAGGGTTCGCAACTGACCAACAAATACGCCGAAGGCTATCCCGGCAAGCGCTACTACGGCGGTTGCGAGTACGTCGACGTCGCCGAACAGCTCGCCATCGACCGTGCCAAGAAACTGTTCGGCGCCGAGGCGGCCAATGTGCAGCCGAACTCCGGATCGCAGGCCAACCAGGCGGTGTTCATGGCCTTCCTCAATCCCGGCGACACCATCCTCGGCATGAACCTTGCCGCCGGCGGCCACCTGACCCATGGCATGAAACTCAACATGTCTGGCAAATGGTTCAATGTCGTGCCCTACGGCCTCGACGAAAACGAGGCCATCGACTACGCGGAAGTCGAACGCCTCGCCCAGGGACACAAGCCCAAGCTGATCATCGCCGGCGCCTCGGCCTACGCTTTGCGCATCGATTTCGAACGCTTCGCCAAGATCGCCAAATCAGTCGGCGCCATTTTCATGGTCGACATGGCGCACTATGCGGGTCTGGTCGCCGCCGGCTTCTACCCGAACCCGGTACCGCACGCCGATGTCGTGACCTCGACGACGCACAAGACGCTGCGCGGCCCGCGCGGCGGCCTCATCCTGATGAAGGCCGCACACGAGAAGGCCATCAACTCGGCCATTTTCCCCGGTCTGCAGGGCGGCCCGCTGATGCATGTGATCGCCGCCAAGGCGGTGGCCTTCAAGGAGGCGATGACCCCCGAATTCAAGAGTTACCAGGAGCAGGTGATCGAAAACGCCCTGGTCATGTGCAAGGTGCTCAAGCTGCGCGGCCTGCGCATTGTTTCGGGTCGCACCGAATCGCATGTCTTCCTCGTCGATCTGCAACCCAAAAATATCACTGGCAAGGATGCCGAAGCCGCATTGGGCCGCGCCCACATCACGGTGAACAAGAACGCCATTCCCAACGACCCGCAAAAACCCTTCGTCACCAGCGGCATTCGCATCGGCACGCCAGCCATGACCACGCGCGGTTTTACGGAAATCGAGGCCGAGGCGGTCGCCGACCTGATCGCCGACGTGCTCGAAGCCCCGACCGACGAGGCGGTGCTCGCCCGAGTGCGTGGCGAGGTGGCGGAGTTGTGCAAGAAATTCCCCGTGTACGGCCACTGATCGATGCGCTGTCCGTATTGTTCCGAGGACAACACCCAGGTTGTCGATACCCGCGAAAACGAGGAAGGCGACACGGTGCGGCGGCGGCGGCGCTGCCTGTCCTGCGACAAGCGCTTCACGACCTATGAGCGCATCGAACTGCAACTGCCGCTGGTGGTGAAAAAGAACGGTAGCCGCGTCGATTACGATCGCGACAAGTTGAAGTCGAGCATGACGCTGGCGCTACGCAAGCGGCCCGTCAATACCGAGAGCGTCGCGAGTGCGATCGACCGCATCGAAGACAAGCTGGTGCAACTGGCCGAGCGCGAAGTGACCTCGGACCGCATCGGCGAACTGGTGATGCGCGAGCTGAAGAAACTCGACAAGGTCGCTTACATCCGTTTTGCCTCGGTCTATCGCAACTTTGCCGACGTCGATGAGTTCTCCGATGCGGTCCGCGAAATGAAGCGGCCGCGCATCACCCGCCCCAAGTCCTCGTGACCACCGTGGCGCAAGCTTTTTTGCCTGAAGACTACGGGTTCATGAGCCGCGCGCTGCAACTGGCGGAACGCGGCCTTTACACCACCACACCCAACCCGCGCGTCGGCTGCGTACTGGTGAAGGATGGCGTGACGATCGGCGCGGGCTGGCACGAAAGTGCCGGGCAGCCACACGCCGAAATCAACGCCCTGGCAAAAGTCGGCGCTGGCGGGACGGCGGGTTATCAAGGAGTGGCACAGGGCGCCACGGCTTACGTCACGCTCGAACCCTGCTCGCACCATGGCCGTACCCCGCCTTGCGCCGATGCGCTGATCGCGGCGGGCGTCGCCCGTGTCGTCGCGGCGATGAAAGATCCCAACCCGCTCGTCGCCGGACAGGGTCTGACCCAGCTTGCCGCTGCCGGCATTGCTGTTACCAGCGGCCTGCTGGAAGCCGAAGCACGCGCGCTCAACGTCGGCTTTGTGTCGCGCATGACGCGCGGCCGGCCCTGGCTGCGGCTCAAAGTGGCCATGAGCCTGGATGGCAAGACGGCCCTCAACAACGGCGTGTCGCAGTGGATTACCGGCCCGGATGCGCGGACGGACGCCCATGCCTGGCGCGCGCGCTCCTGCGCGGTGCTGACGGGTTTCGGCACGGTCCGTGACGACGACCCCCGGCTTACGGTGCGCGACATCGATACACCACGCCAGCCGCGTCCGATCGTCGTCGACAGTCGACTGGAAACGCCGCTGACCGCCAAGCTGCTGGTAGGCGGCGCACTGATCTTTGCCGCCCGGCACGATGCCGAAAAGATAAACGCTCTCACCACGCGCGGCGCCGAAGTCGTCGTGCTCCCCAATTCCGCCGGCAAGGTCGACCTGGCCGCGATGCTGCTGGAACTTGGCTGTCGCGGCTTCAATGAAATACTGGTCGAAGCCGGCGCCAGGCTCAATGCTTCGCTACTCAG
>JAUXNZ010000251.1 GCA_030682595.1 Rhodocyclaceae bacterium
ATCACCCGGACCGGCTGGCCCTCGACAAGCACTATGACATCGAGACGGGCAGGGTGTTCCCGGTGTGCGGCAATACCTGGCAGATGCTGCAGGCCACGCGGTTTGCCCCGCATTTCGAGTTCATCGGCGACCTCAGCCGCCACTATGGCCTGTTCGCCGGCTGCGGCAGCAGTATGCCGTTTGATGAGGCCGTGGCAGCGGGAGCAGCGGTGTCCAACTGTTGTTGAGTGGCCCGGCCTACGCGGCCAGCTTTTCCCGAGGCGCCGTGGCGTCTTCCCGTGAGCGCTTGGCTTCATCCAGCAGGTAACGTTGGTAGTCATCCAGATCGCCGTCAAAAGGCTTGATGCCGCCGCGCGAGACCAGCCAGAACTCGTCGCATACTGAGCGCAGCAGGGCGCGGTCGTGACTGACCAGCATGACGGTGCCCTCGAATTCGTTGAGCGCCACGCTGAGTGCCTCGCGGGTGGCGAGGTCGAGGTGGTTGGTCGGTTCGTCCAGCAGCAGCAGGTTGGGACGTTGCCAGACGATCATGCACAGCACCAGGCGCGCCTTTTCGCCGCCGCTCATGGTGCCGACGGCCTGCTTGACCATGTCGTTGCTGAAGTTAAAGGTGCCCAGGAAGTTGCGCAGATCCTGCTCACGCGCCGCGACCCAGCCACTGCGTCCGGCGGCGATGGTTTCCTTGGCCAGTCGGGTCATGTGCTCCAGCGGGCTGTCTTGCGGGCGCAGCACGTCGAGTTCCTGCTGCGCGAAATAACCGATATTGAGGCCCTTGCCTTCGGTGATCTCGCCCTTGAGGGATTCCAGCGTCCTGGCGATGGTTTTGACCAGGGTCGATTTGCCCTGACCGTTGGCCCCCAGGATGCCGATGCGTTGTCCGGCATGCACGGTACGGTTGATGTTGCGCACGATGACGGTTGGTGGCGTGCCCGCCGGTGATTCCGGCAACGGCGGGTAGCCGATGCTGGCGTCCATCATCGACAGCATGGGGTTGGGGAGATTGGCCGGTTCCTTGAATTCAAAGTTGAACTCGGCGTCGGCGAGGAACGGTGCGATCTTCTCCATGCGTTCCAGCGCCTTGACCCGGCTTTGTGCCTGCTTGGCCTTGCTGGCCTTGGCCTTGAAGCGGTCGATGAATTTTTGCAGGTGGGCAATTCTTTCCTGCTGTTTGGCCTGCGCCGACTGCTGCAGCGCGATCTGCTCGGCGCGCATGTCTTCAAAGGCGCTGTAGTTTCCGCCGTAGCGCAGCAGTTTGGTCTTGTCGATGTGCAGCGTGACCTGGGTCACCGCATCGAGGAATTCCCGGTCGTGGCTAATCATGATCAGCGTGCCCGTGTAGCGCTTGAGCCACGCTTCCAGCCACACCAGCGCATCCAGGTCCAGGTGGTTGGTCGGTTCGTCGAGCAACAACAATTCGGAGGGGCACATCAAGGCGCGCGCCAGTTGCAGGCGCATCCGCCAGCCGCCCGAGAAGCTGTTCACCGGTTTGGCAAGCTCTGAGGGCTTGAAGCCCAGACCGAGAATGAGCGCCTGGGCGCGGGCTTCGGCATCGTGGGCGCCGGCATCGTGGAGTTCCATGTAGGCATGCGCCATGCGCATGCCATCGTCGCTGGCCTCGGCGGCGTTTACTTCAGCCTGCGCCGCCAGCAAGGTCGTATCGCCCTCGATGACGAAATCGGTGGCGCTCTGGGTGGTTTCGGGCATGTCCTGCGCCACCTGTCCCATCCGCCATTGCCGGGGGAATGAAAAATCTCCCCCGTCTTCGTGCAGCGAGCCGTTCAGCAAACCGAACAGGGTGGATTTGCCGGCACCGTTGCGGCCAACCAGACCCACTTTTTCGCCCGGATTGAGGGTGACGGAGGTATTGTCCAGCAATACCTTGGTACCGCGGCGCAGTGTGACGTTCTTGAGGATGATCATTGAATGTTCGGGTCCGTGTGGGCAAAAACAAAACGCCCCGGACGGGGCGTATTTGCCAGATAGTTGGCGGAGAGGGCGGGATTCGAACCCGCGTTAGGAATTAACCTAAACACGCTTTCCAGGCGTGCGACTTAAACCACTCATCCACCTCTCCGCGGTGGTGTGTTGCCTTGGCAGGGCGCGGATTCTAACAGAATTAGACCACCCGGAAGACGCAGCTTGGCTGCGTCCGCCCCTCAAGGGGCCTAAAACACTTGGGACGGCCCGGCGTGTTTGTTTTAGCCTTCGCTGTGCCGCAAGGAAAGGTCGATGGCGCGCACGTCCTTGGTCAGGGCGCCGATGGAGATGCGGTCAACGCCGGTTTCGGCAATGGCGCGCACGGTCTCGGGCCGCACCCCCCCCGAGGCTTCGAGTTCGGCGCGCCCGGCGGTCAGGCCGACGGCCTGGTGCATGCGCACCAGATCCATGTTGTCGAGCAGGATCATGGTGGCACCGGCATCGAGGGCTTCGGCCAGTTCCTCAAGGGTTTCAACTTCAACCTGAATGAATACATTGCCATTGGCCAGCGCGTTGGCTCGCGTCAAGGCCGCCGTGATGCTGCCGGCGGCGATGATGTGGTTTTCCTTGATCAGGATGCCGTCATACAGGCCGAGGCGGTGGTTGGTGCCGCCGCCGCAACGGACGGCGTATTTCTGGGCCCGGCGCAGGCCGGGAATGGTTTTGCGGGTGTCGACGATTTTTGCCTGGGTGCCGGCGATGGCTTCGACATAGCGCCGGGTTTGCGTCGCGATGCCGGAGAGCATTTGCAGGAAGTTGAGGGCGCTGCGCTCGGCGGTGAGCAGGGCGCGGGTGTCGGCGGCGATTTCGCAGATGATCTGTCCGGCCTGGATGCTCGCGCCATCGCCGGCGAGCCAGCGGACGCGGGCGGCGGGGTCGAGTCGGTGGAGGCAGGCGTCGAACCAGGCGGCGCCGCATAGCACGGCGTCTTCGCGGCTGGTGACAATCCCGACCGCCGGACGCCCGGCAGGCGTCAGCAGGGCGCTGAGATCGCCGCCGCCAATATCTTCGGCCAGCGCGGCGAGGACGTTGCGCTCGACTTCGTGGGCAAGTGCCAGTGGAAGGTTCATGATATGCCGATCAGGTTTGTAGTGCGATTGATTGTAGCACCGGGAATTTTCAGCGTGCGGTGCGGCGTTGCATGAGCGCGAGCGTGACACTGCTGCCGGCGATGATCGCCATGCCGGTCAGTGTGGTGGCATCCGGCCAGTGATCGAAAACCAGCCAGCCCAGCAGGGTGGCCCAGATCAGTTGAGCGTATAGCAGCGGCGACAAGGTGGATGCCGGGGCGAGACGAAACGCCGTGATCAGCAGGAAATGACCGGTGCCACCATACAGGCCGAGCGAGGCGATCATCAGGCCTTCGAGCAGATTCGGCAGCGGCCCGCCCCAGTACAGCGGTGCGGCAAGCGTCATGCTGAACGTGCCGATCAGCGCGGTGTAGAACAGCATGGTCAGCGTGTTTTCCGTGGGGGAGAGCATCCGTGTCTGGATCTGATAGATGCTGTAGCAGGCAGCGGCGGCAAGCACGAAGAGGACGCCGGTCAGGTTCAGGGCGCCGTCGGGACGTGCCACCAGCAGGGCGCCCGCGAAGCCGCAGAGGCTTGCGGCCCAGTGCAGCGGGCCGATTTTTTCACCCAGCAGCGGCCCGGCCAGCAGGGTAACTACCAGCGGGGTGATGAACAGCAGCGCGGTGGTTTCGGCGAGCGGCAGGTGGCGAAAGGCGGCCATGCAAAAACCGGTGGTGCCGACCAGCATCAGGGCGCGCATGACCTGCAACCAGGGGCGTTGTGTCGTCACCAGCCGCCAGCGCATGGTCGGCGCCAGGAAAAGCATCATCAGCAGGAAGTGCAGCGTATAGCGCGCCCATACCAGCATGGGCACGGGGAAGGTCTGCGAGAGATGTTTGGCGGTGGCGTCGAGCAGGGCGAAGCACATTACGGCCGCGAGCATCAACAAGATGCCGCGCAGGGGATGGTGCTCAACCGCCAATGGAGATGATCCAGTCGTTCAGGATTTGCCGCGCGGGGTCGATGAGTTCGCCGGCCGTCAGGCCGACCGGTCCCAGTCCGGTTGCCACACAGGCATTGGCGGCGGCGCCGTGGAGGTGTACCGCACCCAGCAAGGCTTCGAGAGGTGGCCAGCCCTGCGCCAGCAGCGCGGACAGCATGCCGGTCAGCACATCGCCGCTGCCCGCGGTGGCCAAGCCGGGGTTGCCGGTGGTGTTGATGAACCAGCGCGCATCCGGGGCGACGATGATCGTGCCACAGCCCTTCAGGGCGACATACACACGCAGTCGTCTGGCCAGTTCCAGCGCGGCCGCCAGGCGATCCGCCTGAACCTCCTCGGTGGAGCAAGCGAGCAAGCGTGCCGCTTCGGCCGGGTGCGGCGTGATGAAAGTCGGCGCTGGTCGGACGGTGGCCTTGCGCAGCAGCAGCGGGCTTTGCGTGAGCAGATTGAGGCTGTCGGCGTCGAGCACCAGTGGCAAATTGCAGGCAAGTGCCTGGCCGAGCAACTCGCCCGCGGGCAGGGATTGACCAAGCCCCGGGCCAATGGCGAGCACCGTGGCGGCATGCATGGCTTCCGTGGGCGAGCGCAACATCAATTCCGGCTGACCATGATCGACCAGCGGGTTTTCCAGCATGCCCAGATAGACGCGTCCGGCACCCATGCGCAAGGCGGCGCGCCCGGCCAGCAGGGCGGCACCGACCATGCCGGTTGCACCGCCAATGATGGTAACGCCGCCATAGCTGCCCTTGTGGCTGTTGCGGCGGCGCGGCAACAGGCAATGCTGGAACAGGGCAGGCGTGACCTGTTCGCCATCCTTGATGTCGATTTTGAGAGCCAGGTCGCAGAGCGTGATCTGGCCGCAATAATCGGGGCCGTCAGCCGTCAGCAAACCCGGCTTGAGGGCTATGAACGTGGCAGTGCGGCGGGCGCGCACGATCGGACCCGTGGCCTGTCCCGTGGCCGAATTCAGGCCGCTCGGCACGTCAAGCGCGAGTACTGGTCTGCCGCAGGCATTCATCCGCTCGATCCAGTCGGCATAGGCGCCATTGATCGGCCGGGTCAGGCCGATGCCGAACAGTCCGTCGATGATGAGACCCGGTTCAGTGGCCGGGAAATTGCGCAGGCACGTCCCGCCGGCAGCCAGCCAGGCAGCATGCGCACGCCGGGCCGCGCCGGGCAGCAGGTTCGGATCGCCGGCAAACAGCACATGCGGATTGTGTTTGGTTTCCTTGAGCAGCCGGGCAACCACAAACGCATCCCCGCCATTGTTGCCGGGCCCGGCGGCAATCAGCGGCGGGTGTCGGCCGATTTCCGTTTCTGCAAGCATCTCCCGCGCCACGCGGGCGGCGGCGGCGCCGGCGCGTTCCATCAACGACGGAATCACCGTGGCGTTGTCCGCTTCAATGGCGCGCAGGGCCGCAGCCTGAAGAATGGGGAGGCTCATGGCGATGATTGTAGTCCTGCGGAGTGATACAGTGCAGCAATAAAACGGAGGAGATCATTGTGGATCTGAACGGATTATTGCCCGAACTGGTCGCGCGTATCGCCAGCCTGCGCCGTGATTTGCACGCCCATCCCGAACTGGCTTTTGCCGAAACCCGCACCGCCGAGGTGGTGGCCACGCATCTGAAGAAGCTGGGCATCGAGGTACACGAGGGGATTGCCGGCACCGGCGTGGTGGGGTGCCTCAAACTCGGCGACAGTGCGCGCGCCATCGGCCTGCGCGCCGACATGGACGCTTTGCCGCTGCCCGAACTGAATACCTTTCCCCATCGTTCGCGGCATCCTGACCGCATGCACGCCTGCGGCCACGACGGCCACACGGCGCTGCTGCTGGGCGCTGCCGAGGCATTACAGCGGCTCGGCGACAATGGCAATTTCGATGGCACGGTTTACTTCATTTTCCAACCCGCCGAAGAGCACGAAGGCGGCGGGCGCGTCATGGTGGAAGAGGGCCTCTTCGAGCGCTTCCCGATGCAGATGGTGTTCGGTTTGCACAACTGGCCGGGATTGCCGGCGGGCAGCATGGCGGTGATGGATGGCCCGGTGATGGCGGGCGCCGACCGTTTCGAGATTGTCATCACCGCGCGCGGGTCGCACGCCGCCATGCCGCATCAGGGAACCGACGCCATTCTGGCCGGCGCCGATCTGGTGCAGGCGGTCCAGTCCCTGGTCAGTCGCGCCACCGATCCGCAGGAGGCGGCCGTGGTGAGCGTGACGCGCTTTCATGCCGGCCATGCCGACAATATTCTGCCCGAACAGGCTGTGCTCGGCGGCACGGTGCGCACCTTTCGGCCCGGCTTGCAGGATGCGCTGGAAGCGGGTCTTGGCCGCATCTGCACGGGCATCGAGACCACGCATCGGGTGCGGGCCGAATTGCATTACGCGCGCGGCTATCCGCCGACGGTCAATGCCACGGAGCCCACGCAGATCTGCCGCAACGTGGCGCGCCAAATCGTCGGCGACGAACAGGTCTTTTCCCACATGAAACCGAGCATGGGCGCGGAAGACTTCGCCTATCTGGCGAATGCTGTGCCGGGTTGTTATGTCTGGCTGGGCAACGGCAGCGGCGAAGGCGGCTGCATGCTGCACAGCCCGCATTACGACTTCAACGACGAGATCATCGCCACCGGGATACGCTACTGGGTACGCCTGGTGGAACAGGCGTTGGCGGGCGACCGACGAAGCGTGAAGCTCGCTTGATCCGCGGATTGAAGGGATCAACAGTTGAAAACCCGCTGTTCTGGTCCCGCTAGAGATGACCAAGAAGTTTCCCAGACATCCCAAGCATCCTGAGCGTATCTGCTGGGGGTGCGACAAATACTGTTCAGTAGAGGATCTCGGTTGCGGCAATGGTGCCGATCGGACCCAGCATCCGATGGAATTGTTGGGCAAGGATTGGTATCTCCACGGCGACTGGGGCTTGGAATTCGAGAATGATCCGGCCATGGAGAAAGGCAATCACGCCGCCGAAGCGGCACCCGCTATCCTTGAATGCCCTGCTGGTTCAGCATGGCCTGGCATGAAGTAAAGACAGAATATGGCCATCTGGGTCGATGCCGATGCCTGCCCGAAGCCGGTCAAGGAAATCCTGTTCCGGGCCGCCACGCGCACGCAGCTCGAGTTGACCCTGCTGGCAAACCAGATGCTGGCCGTCCCCAAGTCACCCTGGATTCGCTCAATTCAGGTACCCAAGGGCTTCGACATTGCCGACAACGAAATCGTGCGACGAGTGGCCGCTGGTGATCTGGTCGTCACCGCGGATATTCCACTTGCCGCCGAAGTCATCGCCAAGGGAGGCAAAGTGATCACCCCCCGCGGCGAAGCCTACGACGCCGGGTCGATTGCCGCTGTCCTGACCATGCGCAACTTCATGGATACCCTGCGTTCCTCTGGTGTCGTAACCGGAGGCCCGGCCGCGTTCGGCGCCAGCGATCAGCGGGAGTTTGCCAGGCAACTCGAACGCTACCTGGCCAAATGACCTGGCTACCCGGTGGTGTCCCCTCTATCTTCGTGCTGCTGGCGGCGCTGCGCTGGGCGACCCAGCGCAGCCTGGCGCCCGAGCGTGTTGCGGAAGCTTGAAACATTCCATGAAAATCTATCTCGCTGGCCCTGACGTCTTTCGTTCCGATGTTCTTGGCTGGGCCGACTCGGCGCGAGAAATCTGTCGCCGCTACGGCTATGAACCGCTGATCCCCATCGACCATGGTGAAACCGAGCCGGCCAGGATTTTCCAGGCCAACCTGGATCTCATCCGCAGGGTGCAGATCGTCGTGGCGAATCTCAACCCGTTTCGCGGCGCCGAGCCGGACTCGGGAACCTGTTTCGAGATGGGGTACGCCCTGGCGCTGGACAAGAAAATCTGCGGCTACGTTGAGCGCCTGGAAACCCTTCAGGCGCGCGTCAATCGCATCGAGGGCGCCACTCTGGACCGGCCCAACGACAACAATGGCATGGCCATCGAAAACTTCGGCCTGCCACTGAACCTGATGTTGGCCGCCCCGGCCATGATTGTCGAGGGTGGTCTCGAGGACTGCCTCAAGCGGTTGCGCGGCGTATCCGGGGAAGTTGCGGTACCAAGAGCGAATCTGCCCGAAAATCCCGTAGTCAGGAACTGCATCGAAGCGGCGATCCGCTACCTGCGCTGGGTGGTCGATGGAAAAATTTCCGACGCCAATGCCGTCGCCACCGTCGCAGATCATTACAGGGTCAGGGAAGGAACCGTGCTGGAGTGGCTTGATGCATGGTCAGGGATATTTTTGACAGTGCACGCCGATTATCGGCCCGATGACGTTACCCGACAGATGAAAATCAGTGGGCGCCAGTTCAGGAGCACGAAGTAAGCAGGGTTTGCGTCAGGCCTTGATGTCGCTCAAGGTGCGAGCATTTCATCCACCCACGACAGATTCAGCGGTAGCATATGGCCGTCATTTCCATCTTCCGTGTCCCATCATGCTGACCGTGATCATTGCCCTTTTCCTGCTAGCTGCCGCCGTTGGCGCCATTTATCTGCTCCTGAAGAACATGGGAGATGCAGGCGTTGAAGTGGCTGCCCCGGGAAGCTGTAAAAGCGGACGATGTGGTGTGCGTTGCGCTCCCGTGAGCGAAGCGCTTGACGAACAGGCGAAAGAGATGTTCGACGAATCCGGCGAGGTCAAGCGGAAGGAAATTGCATAGCCTTATGTTCTACGGTATCACCGACCTGACCACCTTCATCCTCGGCACGATCTTCATCGTCCTGTTGCCGGGACCGAATTCCCTGTATGTGATGATTGTCGCTTCCCGCTGGGGTGTCGTCGCTGGGTATCAGGGAGCCTGCGGAATCTTCGTTGGCGACACCATCCTGATGATTTTGTCGGCCACCGGAGTTGCGTCCCTGTTACAGGTCACCCCGGCATTGTTTACAGTACTGAAGTACGCAGGTGCCGCCTACCTGGGTTGGCTGGGCATCGGGCTCCTGCGACTGGCCTGGCGGATATGGCGCGGACATGCCGAGCCACCATTCCGGCAGGGAAACGTGGATCCCTCGCATCCATTCAAGACCGCGTTGATCATCAGCCTGATGAATCCCAAAGCCATTCTGTTCTTCATCTCGTTTTTCATCCAGTTCGTGGCGCCGGAGTATCCGCATCCCGCGTTGTCTTTCCTGATCCTGGGGATCATCGTCCAGATATGCAGCGTCTTGTATCTGTCGGTCCTGATCTTTGGTGGAGCAAGGCTGGCGCAGCAGTTCCGTCGGCGCCAGCGGTTTTCGGCGGCGGCAACGGGTGGCGTTGGCGGCTTGTTTGTCGGTTTCGGCGTCAAACTGGCTGGCGCATCTCTGGGATAGGTCATGCGAGTGGTCGCCCAGCGCGTCAAGGAATCCGCCGTTACCGTGAATGGCGTGGTCACTCGCGAAATGCCCTTCGGCAAGCACAAGGGTTGTCTCATCGTCGACCTGCCTGGCAACTGCCTCAACTGGTTCGCCCGCGAGGGATTTCCTCCAGGCGAGATTGGCCGACTGCTGGCGTTGATGCAGGAGATGGATCACAACGGCTTGCGTTCGCTGCCCAATCCGCTGCGGAAAAATTCAGGCAAGGCTTCTGCATGAATGAGGACGGTCGCATGCGCATCGATAAGTGGCTCTGGGTGGCGCGGTTTTTCAAGACACGCAGTATTGCCGCCGATGCAATAGCTAGCCACAAGATCAAGTGCAACGGTGAGCACGTTAAGCCGGCACGAGAACTCAAGGTGGGCGATCAGCTTGAAATAATTATTGGCCAGACCGTGTTCGTCGTTACTGTTCATGGCATGGCTGCGCAACGCCGCCCGGCATCCGAGGCACGATTGCTCTATCAGGAAATCCCCGAAAGCGAAGCCAGACGGCTGCGCGAACAGGAACTGAGGAAACTGGCACCCGTGCCAGGTTCTGACCTTAAGGGGCGCCCGACCAAACGCGCAGGGCGATTGATCCGTGGTTTCTAGCCAGGTGGCCGATAGGTAATGTGATGGGTTCCCGTTTCACAATCCCCGATCACGAAGTCGAAATCTTTGCCATTCGTGCCCAAGGTTCCGGCGGCCAGCACGTCAATAAGGTTTCGAATGCCGTGCATCTGCGCTTCGACATCAACGCATCGTCGTTGCCGGAGGACATTCGTGAACGGCTCCTAAAACTCGGAGATCAGCGCATCAGCAACGCCGACACGTGAGTTTCCCTCGGGGCGCAGGAGGGTGAGCGGGACGCCTTTGCGCTTCAGTTCCTGATGCACCACGCACCATACAGCACACCCACCAGCGGTCACGTTTCCGCGAAACGACGGTCACGCGCATGGAAAACTGAGTGCTGGCGAGTTTAGGCTTGAATAATTTGGAGGCGCGACCCGGAATCGAACCGAGGTACACGGCTTTGCAGGCCGGTTACAAACAGCTTAACCATGCGGCTTTGCGGTTTATCTGCTATTCTTGGGACACCTTTGGGACAGTGTACAAGGAACAAAATGGCAACGATTACATCGCGTGGAAAATACCAATGGCAAGCGAAAATCCGGATGAAAGGCTTTCCCGTTCAGACCAAGACTTTCACCACGAGGCGCGACGCAGAAAACTGGGCTCGAGTGCTGGAAAGCGAGATGGTGCGGGGCGCTTTCATCAGTCGCACCCCAAGCGAGCGCATCACGCTCAAGCAGTTGTTTGATGACTACGAGCGTACTGTCACCCCAACAAAGAAAAATGAAAAAAGCGAGCGCGAGATCATCGGAAGGCTTCGCGAGCGCTTTGGCGCACACTCTCTAGCAGGCCTCCACGCCAAGGAAATCGCGGGTTTCCGGGATGAAATGCTTGGGACAGGGCGGGCATGCAGTACGGTTAAACACTACCTGGATACCTTGTCCGTAGTGATCAATCATGCAATCACTGAACTGCACTACCCCTTGACCATCAACCCGTGTTCAACCGTGAAGCGACCAAAGCAGCCGGCCGGCCGTGATCGTCGGCTCATGCCAGGCGAGCTGCGGCGCCTTTTGAGAGAGTGCAGGAGGTACAAGAACCCAATTCTTGAGCCTCTGGTATTACTGGCCCTTGAGACCGCCGCGCGCCAAGGCGAGCTATTTAAGCTGCGCTGGGAGGATGTAGATCTGGCCAATAAAACGATTACGCTGAGGGACACAAAAAACAGTGAGACGCGAGGCGTACCGCTCTCGCCGGAGGCGGTTGAGGTACTAAAAGGATTGCGTCCCGTCCAGGATAAGAACGTCATGCAGCTGCCCCGGGGGAGGGTGCTCCAGGCCAATGTGGCAGCCACGCGGATCGCCTTCATTCGGGCCATGGCAAGGGCTAGAGCACGGTATGAGCGCGTTTGCGAGCGTGCTGGGCGGAAGCCCGACCTGGGCTATCTGAGCGACCTGCGCTTTCACGATCTACGGCACGAGGCCACCAGCCGACTTTTTGAGTCCGGCTTGTTTGACATGATGGAGGTGGCCAGTATCACAGGCCACAAGACGCTTTCGATGCTCAAGCGCTACACCCACCTCCAGGCAAATCGTTTAGCCGACAAGATGCATAAAGCAGCGGCTAAATAGATCACGCGGGCGAAAAAATCGCCCCGTCAAAGCAAGCAAAATCGCGGTATTGACGCCGCGATATTTTTTCATCGCGGGAATAAAGTCTTGTCACTAGGTACTTTTCTGGAGACAAGAAGATGCAATACGAGAATCTGAACGAGGCACAAGCAGCCCGCTACCTTGGCCTGTCCCCATCGTCACTTCGGCGCGACCGCGGCACAGGATGTTGTGGTGGCATCCCGTTCGCAAAGTTCGGTTCTAGGGTTGTTTACCCTGTGCATGAGCTTAATAGCTGGATAGATAAACAAATACATAGACCTGATGCCACGCAAGCCACTGCTCGTGGTGAAGTGATAACGCGCGGCAGACCAACGAAAATAGAAGAAATAGAGGCTAAAAAAGCGGGTTTTAGCGTCAAGGAGCTTAGACAAAAGCGACTTGAATCACAAAAGCTTAAATAAACACGTTAAATCAGTTGACAACGAGGTTTGACGTGATAGAATTCTTACCAGTTCTGGTAACCAATCCAGGACGATTCGCAGGTCTAAGTCGCCTGCGCACCCAAGCGGCTCTGCCGCCCGGCCGGTTTCCCGGCCAGCAAAAACTCCAACCGCGCCCCTTTTCGTCGCCCGCGCGGGTCGGCCCCTCCCCAAGCGGGGAGGGTTCCAGGAGTGCTTTGATGGTTACCATCATCCCCCCCAGCATCACCGTCGACAATCTGTCGAAAGACATACTCTCAAAATTCCGCCCCGGCCTTTTGAAGCTGGCTGGCCGCGCCGGCTGGCAGCCCGCCGAGTTGCCCGCCGTGGCTTGGCTTGCGGCCCACGACGCCCTGCAAGATTATGACGAAAGCAAGGGCTCTCTTCTTGCGCGCGCTTGGTTTTTTGTCCAGCAGCAGGCCCGCGCAGCAGGCTTTCTGCCCGCTGGCGATGCCGCCGATCTAGCTCTCGCCACGGCCGGCGGTGGTGGCGATCCCGCCGACGAGGTGGACGCCATGCGGCTTGCCCGGCGGATTGAGGCCCTTGGCATCGGTGCGGCACCGGAACGCGGCGCAGCGCGTAGCCAGCGGCGACACGTTGAGGAACTGCGGGGGGCAGCTGAGCGCTTTGCCATGCCGCAGGCCCAGGCTGAACTTTTCTGAGGGGGCATGATGAAAGCAACCATTATGCCAGACGACTCGGGATATCCGTACCCACTTCTCGACCTGTCGACGGCGATCAGCTGCCCGCCGCCCCCTTTGGACTTCGTACTGCCCGGCCTCGTCGCTGGAACCGTCGGCAGCCTGGTCGCACCAGGCGCCACAGGGAAAAGCTGGTTGGCGCTTCAGCTTGCCGCGCTGGTCGCCGCCGGCGCCGACACGCTTGGTTTCGGGGATACCAAGACCGGGCGGGTGCTGGTGCTGGCGGCCGAGGACCCTGCCGAGGTGCTTTGGCAACGCGTGCACACGCTGGCGACCGGGTTTTCGCCGGGCCAGGTCGAGGAACTTAAGGACGGTTTGTTTTTGGTACCGTGCGCCGGCCGCGCGGGTGATTTACTGGACGGTGGCGAGACCGCCGAGCGCCTTTCTGTAGCTGGGGCGGGGTGCCGGCTCATCGTGATCGATACGCTATCACGATGGCATACAGGCGAGGAAAACGAAAGGCGAGATGCAGCTCTGGTGATGCGGCAGCTGGAGAGGGTGGCTGGCAAAACCGGGGCGGCAGTCGTTTTCCTGCACCACACCAGCAAGGCGGCCGCGCTTGCAGGGCAAGGAGGAGAGCAGCAGGCCAGCCGGGGGAGCAGTGTCTTTGTCGATGAGGCCCGGTGGGTCGCATTTTTGCAGACTGCGACCGAGGCAGAAGCCAAGGCGCACGGCATTGACCAGGATATGCGGTGGAGTTTCGTGCGGATGGGGGTTTCGAAAACCAACTATTGCGCTCGGCCGCCAGATATTTGGCTGCGGCGGGGGGGTGGGGGAGTTCTGGAGCGGTATGAGATGCCGTCGGCGCGTCCCACGACTTTTAGCAAGGGGAGGGCTGGGGATGATTGGGAATAGGATCGTGCCGACGACGACGGCAACCCCCGCGCGGGTGCGGCTCTTCCAGCCCACCCAGCGGCCAACCGCCGCGGCTGGCGAGTGGATGGTGACCTCGTGGGGGCGGTGTCGCGTAACCGGCCGGCTTGGTCAGCGGCACGCTGACTTGATCGAGTCGGTGCTGTTTTGCGCAGAGAAGCGCCGAGAGATCGGCGGCGGGCAAATTGAACTACTGGTCGACCCCGCGCGGGTGCGGTCGTCAATTTCCGCAGCAGGATATTCCTTGGAGCAGGTTTGGAAATTGATTGGCGAGGTCCGATCAGCGAATTTTGAGATCGAGACGCGGTCCATGAAAATCCTGGGTGGGTTAATTGAGTCGGTCGTGATGACCAAGTCGACCAGGGTGAATCCTCTCGGGGGAGAGCGTCAATTATGGACCGTGCGTCTCGGCCAGCCGCTCTGTGAGATGCTCCGACTGGATTTGCCCCGATATTACAACCCGGGGCCCGTCGCAAGACTACGGCACGGCATCAGTCAAGCGGTCGCGCGGCACGTCCTGACGCACCAGCACCAGCCCCGTGACGGCTGGACGCTCGACGGTCTCATTAAAGCTGTGGCTGGCGATCTGGCCGAGCAGGCGCGGTGGAACGCCAGGCGGCGGCTGCGGGAAGACGCCGCCGGCCTCCTGGAAATCGGCATCCACCTCCACGAAGACCGGGTGACCCTGCCACACCCGCCCGATACCCTGCCACACCCGCCCGATGCCTGCCACACCCGCCCGGTGGTGGCAGGTTCATCAGGAACATCAGGTAGGGCCGCGGGCTGAGGCCCTCGACCCACAAAGGCAAAACAAAACCCCTGGCCAGGAAAAAAAGCTCACGCCACCCTGCGGCAGGGTTATCCACGGCGCCGCTGGCCGGAGGTCGCCAAGTACAGGAGGCCAGCGGCGCGGTGGGTAACCCGGATTCGAAGCTCCGAAATGGCCGCCCCCACCCATCTATCCATGCACCCCTCTTTTTTTCAAAAACGAAAGGATCCCCGAAATGCTCAAAAACGTCCGAAATATCACCTTAGCAATAGCCGCGCTCCTGCTGGTGAACTTCTCCTTTGGTCTTTTTCTGGCAAGGGAAGCCAACGCCGGCAGCGTGGGCGGCACCGGTGGCGCCACCGAGATCACTCAACTGATCAACAAAGCGCAGCTGGTTTCTCAAAGCGCGAGGCAGGAATTGCAGTTGATCCAGCAGATCGAGCAGACCTACCTGCAAAAGCTCCAGCAGTTGAAACTGGATTTGGGCGAGCACACATCCACCTATCAAAATCTGCTGAAAACCTATCAAAACGTGGCGGACGTCAGCAATAAGCTGGCCCATTTTCAGGGCAGTCTTGGCAGAGTGAATGGGGTCCTTGAGGACCGCTACCGGCAATTTTCCGCCTCCAGTCTGTCCATGGGGGACTGGATGGCCCGCGAACGCTCCATGATCAGCCAGGGCGACGAGCGGGCGCGAGCGCAGATCATCGCGAATCGCGAGGTTTTTGAATCGACAAAGACCAGCATGGAGGCTTACCAGCGCGCCGCAGAGCGCATGCAATCCTCAACTGGCACCCACCAGGCTACCCAGCTTCTGGGCGCGCAGCTGAGCATGCTGGGGGGCGATCTGAACCGGCTGATTTCCATCACCGCCCTGGAAAACGCGAATCGAGCGGCCGAGAGGCAGGAAGAAAAAGCCGTGCGAGAGCGGGGACTGCATGAAGCCGAGCGGGTTTGGAAAGCACAACAGGAAATAAACGCCAGGCGCAAAGCCGAGCTTGAGGCTTGGGCAGCCGGGAAGGGTAAGTAAATGCCACCCCCCGCCGCGACACTTGATGTTGGCATAATCACTGAGGTTTTCACGACCGTCAGCGCCCATGCGATGAGCATGGTGCCGAAGTTGCAGGGGGCTGGAATCAATTTGCTGGTCGGCCTTGGCAGCATCATGATGGCATGGACGATTCTCAAGGCGGTTTTGGCCGACGAGGGATTTCCGAAAATCTTTGTCGACGCGATTGCTCTGGGTCTGCAGATCAGCATAATCGCGTGGATTATCAATGATCTTGTGCCATTGTCATCTGCGCTG
Organism: Rhodocyclaceae bacterium; assembly: GCA_030682595.1. Lineage (GTDB taxonomy): Bacteria > Pseudomonadota > Gammaproteobacteria > Burkholderiales > Rhodocyclaceae > Sulfuricystis. Next base: position 15,654 of record JAUXNZ010000251.1, read on the forward strand.
CTGAGTGGATTTGATTGGGTCGCCGCAAAATTAACCGGCGCCAGCGATGGCGCGAACGCGCTGGCGAGTGGTATGGCTGGGCTGATGCAGGTGTCACAGAATATCTGGGAAAGCATTGGCGACGGCGAGGGGTCACCGTCGGCCTGGGACGTCGCGAAATCAATCGCCACGGGGGGCGGGAGCGCGCTGATTTTAAAAATGGTGACGCTGGTCGCGGTGATGCTCATAACAGTCGTCACTACCGCGATTTTTATTATCAGCCAAGTGCTGGCTGGTCTCGGAATCGCGCTGGCGCCAATATTTCTGCCTTTTTATATCCTGCCTGTGTTGAGTAGTTTGGCCAGCGGCGTGGTGCAATTTATCTTCAAGGCGGGCGTGGCTAAGGCGGTCGGGGTGATCATGATCAGTTTTTTGGTCGAAATGACGGCGGTATTAAATCGGCTTTCGCAAACCTGGTCGGGCATGGATGGAACGTTGATGGATTTGACGGCCGCGACGGTCACGTTGTTCGTTGCAGTAGTGATGCTTTTCTTGGCACTGCAAATTCCGAGCATCGCGAATGGCCTGTTGTCAGGATCTGTTGTTGGCGGACTGTCAATTCCCAGAATTCCAAGGCCGAGCGCACCGAAGCCGAGCGGCGGCGGCGGTGGCGGTGGAAAAGCACCACCAGCACCGAAACCCGCACCACCACCAGCAAAATAATTTTGAAAACAGGAGATTAGAAATGCGAAATTTCGAAAGCCGGATCAACAACTTTTTCTCGATTCTCACGCTGGAGATCGGCGCGATTTTCTCAAAAAGTCCTGAAAGGACTTTCTGGAAATTTGAGATTTTCAGTGGCGAGCCGCGTGGAATTTTGACCAGCGCGGGTGAAAAATCAGTGACCGGCGTGGTTCAGGGAGCGGGTCGAGTTGCGGATGTTTATCAGCACCAGGACGGCAGTCTGGAAGTGACATTTGCTCATGGCAAATTCTCAACTTTGTTGGCCGATGGCGTGGTGTCGCACGACTGGATTCCAGCCGGCGAAGGTGCTGCCCCACTGATCTATGGCCCTTCGGAAAAAACTGTTCGTGATTTTTGCAAATCCAGTTTCACGATTCTGCTGCTGCCGGTATTTGAAAAAGGCAGGTGGGCCGCGCCAGTTCTGAAGCCGCGCGACTTGGTCAGCTACAAGATTCTGACCACCGATCAGGAGGGCCGCGAGGGCGTGGCAGTTGAAATCGCGCCGGCGGTGTTTCATTAAAAGTGGGACAACTTGGTACAACTCAGGGGCCATTGAGGGACAACTAGGGGCCACTCAGGGACAACTAGGTACAACTCAGGGGCCATTGAGCTTTTTTGCGGAATCGGAAAGGCGCGACTGGTACAACTAGGGGCCACTCAGGTACAACTAGGGGCCATTCAGGGACAACTTGGGGCCAATGAGGGGCCATTGAGGCGCGGGGCAATCCCGCGATTCCATGGCAAGGGCAGGCCGGCGCAAGCCGGCCTTGCTTTTCGCAGGGCCATGGATGCTGATCCAGACCTCAGACCGACACCGATCCGATACTGATCCAGACTCGCAGGCAACAGCAGAACAGCGCCCGCGAGCGGGCGAAGAAGAGTCAAAACCGCCCGGCTTTGCCGTGCAAGCCAAACCGCCCGGCTTCGCCCGGGCCCCCGGCTTCGCCGGGCGCTCGGCTTCGCCGGCGATAGGAAAACCGCCCGTCTGCGACGGGCCCCAAATCAAAAGCTGTAGCCGCTGACGCGACTACAGGCACACCCCACGCACCGGTGGGGTGCTACAGGACGCCTGCGGCGTCCCTAAAACCGTCGCGCGCTCAAGCAGTTGCGCGTCATACAACCGTCCGGAAATCTTTGGCCAGCGTGTAGTGCGCAAAAAAGCCGCTTTGCGCTACAAAAAAATGGCCGCGGCAAGGCATCTATAGGTAGGGCGACGTGCCCGCACTACCAGGAGCCACACATGAAAACCGCCGAGGCCATCCAGGCCGACATCAAAAAACTGCAAGCCCAGCTGGAGCGCGTCCAGGCCCGCGTGCGCGAGGCTCGCGTAGCTCGCATGCTGTCCGCGCTGGACAGCACAGGCCTTTCCGACGACGAAGCGGTGGCCGCGCTTGAAGCTGCTGCGAAAACCAAAGCGGAGGCTGGAAGTGATGAATGAAAAAATCACGATCCCCCTTGTTCTTGAACTCGAGGACTTGGTTTACGTCAGCACAGAAGCCGAGCGCCGCGGAATTTCCCTGGACGCCTTAATCACAGAATTTGTAGATCAGGGCATGCGCCAGCTTGCTCTGGTCGCGGCTTGGGAGGAATTCTGCGAAAAAATTATCTTCGATCTTGCTGCTCAGGCCGAGGAAATGGAAACCGCGCTTGACGTCCATGCCGCCCGCCGCCGCAGCCACCGTCGCAGGGGGCGCACATGAAAAGTCGCCACCCGCTCTCGATCCGATTTTCTTCACCGGAAATCGAATGGCTGGAATCCGAATCCAGCCGGCGCCGGCAAACAATTTCAGAAATTCTGCGGCAGGCAGTCAAGCGCGAAATGCAAACCGCTGATCTGCGCGAAGGCTTGCAGGCGCTGGAGGCGCGTTTTGATTTTCTCGAAAAGTCCATTGATCAAATCGGAAATTTGATCGTGTCGGAATCCGAAAAACTGCAAAAAGGAATTGGCCGATGATTTCAAAAAGCTGGTGGTCGAACTGGGGATTTCGCGTACGTGTCGTGTTGGTCTCTTCAATATTTTCCGCCAGCGCAGCGGCGGTTATCCCGGCAGCGAAGTTTCACGAAGAATCGCGGGGCTGGTTCGGATCATGGCTGTATTCAATCATGGCTGTCAAAGCCGGATTGGGCGAGGTCGGAAAAGTCGAAAAGCTCAATTTGCCCCCGGCGCGTTTTCTGGAATCGCTTTGCAATTCAAGCCCGAAATCCTGTGATCTGTATCACGAAAATTCGAAAAAATATTTTGTCACCTACCCGTCAATTGCCGCTGGCGTGGTGTGGCTGATCTTCTTTTCCTTGATTCCTATTGCCCGGATCAGGAAAAAAAGCGACGAAACTCACCGGCGCGGCATGGAAGTTGTTGCAGCCCGGGACCTTGCGAAAATGCTGAAAAAAGAGCCCGCTGATATTTATCTCGGCGGCGTACCGTGGCCGCGAGCACTCGAGACCCGATCACTACTCATGGCCGGATCCCCAGGCAGCGGCAAAACCGTTGCGATCAATACGATCCTTCAGGCGATCCGAAAAAGAGGCGACCGAGCGATCGTCGTCGACGCCGGCGGCGGGTTCGCCGAGCGGTTTGCACGCCAGGGCGACACGCTGATAAACCCGTTTGACCGCCGGTCGGCGGCCTGGAGCCCGTTTGCAGACTGCGATCCTGCAAAACCGTGGGAAATCGAGGCAATGGCCCGCGGTCTGGTGCCGGCCGAGGAAGGGGGCGGATCATCCAAAATATTCGCCGACCTTGCAAAAACCGTGCTGGCTGGACTGATTGAGCAGTGTCATGCAAAAGGCATTGCGACAAATCACGCGCTCGCAAGCCTGGCGACCTGCGGCAATTCGGCGATGCTGGCCGCTGTGCTCAAAGGACACCCGGCGCACGCGCTCGTTGCCAGCGGCAGCCCCCAAACCGTGGGCTCAATTCTCACAAATCTGACCGAGCGCGGTGCCGGCTTGCGCTACCTGCCGCCCGACGCCGGCGCGAACGGGTTTAGCATCAGCAACTGGGTTACAAAGGGCGACGGCGATGGTGGCTGGCTGTTTTTGTCCTTTCAGCTCGCGCAACGGGAGGCCTTGAAAGTCCTAATCGCTGCGCAGCTGGACATCGTAGCTCGTTCAGTCTTGGGCCTGCCAGAGGCCCATGGACGCCGCATCTGGCTGATCGTCGACGAGTTGCCGCTCCTTGGTAAGGTCGACAGCATGGTCGAATTTTTGACCAACGGCCGAAAATATGGCGGGTGTGCCATGGTCGGGATCCAAGGCGTCCCGCAGCTCAGGGAACGATACGGCCGCGACGGTTCACAAACAATGCTCAGCTGCCTGGGCAGCCAGCTGGTGCTTAGAGCGTCAGATGCCGAAACCGCCGACCTGATGTCAAAAATGCTGGGCGAGCATGAAATCCAGCGCGTCACGCACTCAACCGGAAAATCGGACGGCGGCAGGAGCCAGAATTCGCAGGAGCAAATCGCAACAACCCGCGCCGTGATGGCCTCAGAGCTGCAAAATCTGCCCGATCTGGCTGGGTATCTGAACGTCGTCGGCGATCACCCGACCGCCCGAATCAAGCTCGAAATCCCCAACGTGCCGGCCGGCGTCAACCCCCCATTCCTGCCCGCTGAAATTCCCGCCAGGCGCCCTTTTGTCCTGCCCGCCCATTTACTACTGGCGGACGAAGAAAACCCCGCAGCAGAAGCCCCAGCACCCGCCGCCGACGAACCCAAACAACCCGTCGACTGGCGATCGAAACTCAAAACACAGGAGTCCTAAAACATGGTCGCAAGTCTTAAAGCAATCAAGGGCACCGGCGCAGCAGCAGCAAGCTATTTTGCGCAGGTCGATGACTACTACCGTGGCGCAGAGTCAGCACCCACGGCGTGGGTAGGCAAAGGCGCGGAAGCGCTTGGCCTGTCAGGCGCCGTCGACGGCAAGGCGTTCACGGATTTGCTCGCCGGCAAAATCAACGGCCAGCAGCTGGGGAGGGTTGGGCAGGACGGCAAGATCGAGCACAAGCCGGGGTGGGATATGACGTTTTCGGCCCCGAAAAGCGTGTCGATCATGGCGCTAGTCGCAGATGATCACAGACTGATTGACGCGCACGAAACAGCCGTGCGCGAGACGCTCGCTTGGCTGGAAAAAGAAGCCGCAATCACGCGTGTCAAAGAGCGTGGCGGGGAAACTAAAGTCCAGGCGACCGGCAACCTGATTGCCGCGACCTTTCGGCACGCGACATCAAGGGAGCTGCAGCCGCAGCTGCACACCCATACAGTGATTGTGAATGCGACCCGGCGCGAGGACGGCAAGTGGCGCTCGCTTGAGTCCAAACCAATCTACCGTCTCCAGATGGAAGCCGGCCAGCGGTACCGCCAGGCGCTAGCCGTCGCATGCGCGCGGCTCGGCTATGCAGTGGAGAGGACGCAGGTCGGGCAGCAGGTCGGCTTTGAACTCTCCGCAGTACCGAAGGATCTGATGGCCAAGTTTTCTGACCGCAGCACGCAGGTAGAGGAGGCGTTGGCCGCGCGGGGAAAGACGCGTGAGACTGCAACTGCTGCGGAACGCGATGCAGCGGCAGTCTCAAGCCGGCGCGCGAAAACCGCAGTCGACCATTCTGATTTGCGTACCAGCTGGACAGCAGAGAGCGCCGGCGCAGGTCTGGGCAGTACGCTGCGCGACGCCCAGGCGCAGGCCATCGGCCCGACGCACGGGCGGGAGATCATCCAGGCCGGAAGCGAGGCGGCGCATGCCGCCGTCGCCGAAGCCGCCGAGCATCTGTCCGCGAAAGACGCGCGGATCCCCGAGCACCAGCTGCACCAGGAAGCCAGTCGGCTCGCCCTTGGCGCGGCCGACGGCACGCAGATCCAGGCAGCGATCAAGGCCGCAGTTGAGTCCGGCGACCTGCAAAGCCGCACTGCAAGGGGCTTTGACCATCAAACGGGCTGCATCATAGACGCGCCGGGATTTGCCACGGCGCAGGCCGTCAAAACCGAGGAATCCATGCTGGCGACTGCGAACCGCAGCCTTGGCACCATCGGCGCACTTGCAGAAAGCGCAGCAGCAGCACAGACCAGGCAAGAAAAGGCCAGCGGCTTTGCCTTCAACCCCGGTCAGCGTGATGCACTGGCCGGGATCCTCACGACCGAGGATCGGATCAGTTTGATCCAGGGCTATGCAGGCACAGCAAAAACCACGTCAGTGCTTGCAGCAGTCGCGGCCGAGGCGAGGGCGCAGCGGATCCAGGTAACCGCGCTGGCGCCGACGAGATCAGCAGCTGAGACACTCGGCAATGCTATCGGCGTCGAGGGCGTGACAGTCGAAAAGCACATCAGTAGACAGTCCCGTGCATCCGGCATCTGGGTCATCGACGAGGCCTCGATGGTGTCCACGAAAGACATGGACAAGCTGCTCAAGCAAGCCGAGCAGGCCCGTGCGCGGGTAGTCCTGGTCGGGGACGTGCAGCAGTTGGGGAGTGTTGAAGCCGGCGCGGCCTTCCGCCAGCTGCAAGGAGAGAGTGGCCTAAAGACGCACGTCCTGGACGAGATCGTGAGGCAGTCAAATGCGGAGGCCAAAGCCGCCGTCGAGGCGGCTATTTCTGGCAACGCCGCTGCCGCGATGGAGCACCTCCGGGCTGGTGGCGGATCCGTGCGCGAGATGTCGACCCGCGAAGAGCGAATCGCCGCAATCTCAAGTGACTACTCAAATCAAACCGCCGAAGGCCGGGCGGAATCAATCGTGATTGCGCCCGGCAGGGACGATCGGCAATTGTTGAACGACGCGATCCGAGAGCACCTCAAAAGCTCTGGCGTCTTGCACGGCCCGACAGCGACAGTCGAGACGCTGACCACCAAAGACCTGACTGAAACCCACGCGCGCCGCGCAGAAAATTACCAGCCGGGCGAGATCCTCAAGGCCGACCGTGACTATCAAAAATGGGGAGTGCAGAAGGGCGACTATCTGCAAATTGTCGCGGTCGACCCGGCTTTGAACCGCATCACAGCAGAGCATAGCGGCAGGCAGATCGAGATCAACCCCCGCACGTCGACCGGATTCAAAGCCTACGAAATCGCGAGCCGCGAGCTCATGGCTGGCGACAAGATTACGTTCAAAAGCAACGACGAAAGCCTTGGCCGCAAAAACGGCCAGCAGGCAACCGTGATCAAGGTCGACCTCGAGGCCGGCAAAGCCCTTGTCAGAACCGAATCCGGCGCGGTTCAAAGCCTCGATCTTCGCGACTACCAGCATGCGCACTGGTCGCACGGATACGCGCAAACGGCCCACGAGGCGCAGGGCCGCACCTGTGAGCGGGTCTTTGTTCACGCCGAATCCGACAGGCTCAATTTGACAAACCAGCAATCACTCTACGTCGCAATCAGTCGGGCGAAAGAACAAGCGCATATCTATACAGACAGTGCAACCGCGCTTGGCATGGCCGTCCTGGAGCGATCAGGACAAAAGATGCAGGCGGGTTTGACGAAGGTCGAGAGGGCTGCGATGACGTTGTAAAGGCCCGGCCGCGTCCCGCAGCCGGTTTTTTTGCCCCCAGCCTTGGTTCTCAAGGTCTGGGGGTTTTTTTTGCCCGGCTGATACCAAAGCCTCACCCGCTTCAAAAAAACGCGCCCTGCGGCCTTTTGTGAGGCCGTTTTTTTGAGCAGCGGCCGGAATGGCCGCGCTGGTGCATCTGTTTGTAGAGCGACGTGCTCTGCAAACGGAAAGGCAAAAACCATGGAATCAATCGCACTGCCCGCAGACTTCAAAGACCTCCTGAAAACCGCAAAAAAACAGGCCTCAACAGACTGGGAAAAGGACTTCACGAAGGAGCTCGCCGAGCGCCACAAAAAATGGGGCGATGGGCTCTACGTCTCGGAAAAGCAGCTGGCGATCTTGCAGAAAATCGCCGGCGGAAAAGACGAAGATGCAGATGCAGAAGAAGAGGAGGGGGCATGAGCCAGCCGACCGTTATGGTGGAGTACAAGGCCGCCGGCCTCTTGGATAAGGAGGGTCTCCCCGCCCGCGTGAGCGTCCCCAAGTCGGCCGTTGAGTATCGCGACCAGGGCGCTCTCCCCCCGGAGGTGGCCGCAGTATTCATTGAGGCCGCTGCCCGCGCCGGCGTGCCGGTTTTTTCCCATCCTGACGCGTACCTCGAGGACTGGCCGGCGGCATGTCAGCCCTGGCCGGTATTTGTCTGTGCAGGTAGCGATGTGATCGCCGAGTTTTATCCAGCGACTTTTGGCGCGCAGCAGGCATCAAGCGCTGGCGAGGTGGGCGCATGACCACTTCACAATGCGAGACGTGCCTGGTCTTTGTTCCCGTGCCCGCCGGCATGACGCGATCCTGCCTGAAACGCGTGTCGCAGCCAGCCCCCACCCCCTGCCGGGAATACCGTGCTTACAGCTGGGGCGGGCCGGCGGTGGCTGTGGCGCCTTCGAAAGTGCCGCGGCCTGGTGGTGCGTAAAGGCCGCTCCTGGGGGAGCGCATGCGCGCACCCCCGCCGCGCTCCCGCTCACGCGTCCGCTTGGCGCCCCCCTGCAAAAGCCTGATTAGCATCGCCACGGCTACGCCGTCGCGATGGGAGGCACGTCCCGCAAGCGGGCCGCGCCGTGGTGACGGCGGTTTGGGAACCTGTTCGTAGCGCCGAGCACCTTGTCTTGAATGCTCTTCCGTGCCGCCCGCCTACAAACCGCTCGCCGACGGCGGGCTTAGCCGCTCGCTGCGCTCGCTGCACGGAGTCACGCCAGGCGGCAGTCAAGCCGGCATAAACCGCTCGCAAAAGACCGCTCGCTATTTATTCCGTTTGACTGACTACCCCGCCTGTCATGCCTCCGTGCTCCAGCCCGAAACCCCGTCGGCGCCCTTCGGGGCGCGGTTCTCCGGCTATGGGGCGAGGCGGCACGGAAGAGCAAACCATCAAGACAAGGAGATACACCATGGCACTACAAACCACCCAAACCACCATCACCACCAACGACGCGGGGCTCTGCCCCACACCCCGGAGACTCACAAAAGAGCAGGGGGAACCCCAAGACCTGGTAGAGCTTTTCGGCGAACCGATCCACACCTACACCCGCCAGCAAGCCCTGGACGACGGTTTCCTGATTGACGTTTCTTCCTTGGCAAGGGAAGCGGGTATCAGCTATCCGGTTGCGCTGACCCAGGGCGCATGGGCTGATTGTGTGGAGTGGTCCGAGGCTGACAGCAAGCGCCAAACTTACCAGGACCAGGGCGGCCGTTTGTGGGACGTGCTCTGGATGCTGAAGTTAGCTGCGCGCCGTGGTGGGTCGGAGATCCG
>JAUXNZ010000255.1 GCA_030682595.1 Rhodocyclaceae bacterium
GCGATTCGCTGAACGACCTGCCGCTGCTGGCCAAGGTCAGCCACCCCGTCGCTGTCGACCCCGACGACACCCTGCGCGCGCATGCCAGCAAACTCGGCTGGCCCATTCTGAGCCTTCGCGTATGATGCTGGCCCGCCCCCCTTCGCCCCCCTCGCGGGGGGTTCTGGCCGGCTCGCTGTGCTCGTTTGTCACGGGGCGCTCTTGTTGGCACCGGTGCGGTTTGCGGCTGCACCGCGTGCCGCGTTTGCTCGGGGCGGCCCTTCGCAAACGCTTCGGTGTTTTTTCACGTTAACGATCATGATCACCTAGCCTACTCCGCGCCATGAAATCAGTTAAATTCAAGGGGCCAAGATAACCTCCATGATTCGCAAACTTCTGCGCCGCATCTTCAAACGCGGCGAACCCTCGCCCCATCCCGTCGAAATCATTCCGGCCGAGCGCCACGGCATTCGCCCCGAGGGCGTTTCGCCCGGCGCGCGCCGCACTTGCGAAACACTGCAGCAGGCCGGCCATCGCGCCTATGTCGTCGGCGGCGCGGTGCGCGACCTGATCGCCGGCCGGCAGCCCAAGGATTTCGACGTCGCCACCGATGCCACACCCGATGAGGTGCGGCGTCTGTTCCGTCGCTCGCGCATCATCGGCCGCCGCTTTCAGATCGTGCACGTCATGCAGGGTGGCGAAACCCTTGAGGTGTCGACCTTTCGCGCCGCCCATGACGAAGACACCCTGAAGGACGAGCACGGCCGCGTGCTGCGCGACAACGTCTGGGGCAGCATGGAAGACGACGCCGCGCGGCGTGACTTCACCATCAATGCACTCTATTACGACCCGACCAGCGGCGCGGTTTTCGACTATCACCACGGCGTGCGCGATCTGCAAAGAAAAACCCTCCGCATGATCGGCGACCCGCGCGCCCGTTACCGCGAAGATCCGGTGCGCATGCTGCGCGCCGTGCGCTTTTCCGCCAAGCTCGACCTGCGCCTCGACCCGCAGGTGCAGGCGCCGATCCGCGAAATGGCCGAGCTGATCGAAAACGTGCCCTCGTCACGCCTGTTCGACGAGATGCTCAAGTTGCTGTTTTCCGGCCATGCCGTCGAATGCGTGAAGCGCCTGCGCGAAGATGGCCTGCACCAGGGCCTCCTGCCGCTGCTCGATGTCATTTTCGAACAACCGCTGGGCGAGAAATTCGTCATGCTGGCCCTGGCCGACACGGATCTGCGCATCCGCGCCGATAAACGCACCTCGCCGGGATTCCTGTTCGCCACCCTGTTGTGGCACGAAGTGCTCGCCAACTGGGAAAAGCGCAAGAACAACGGCGAACCGTCGGTGCCCGCGCTGCACACCGCGATGGACGAAGTCCTCGACACGCAAGGAGAAAAACTGGCGATCACGCGCCGCATCGCTGGCGACATCAAGGACATCTGGCTGTTGCAACCGCGCTTCGAAAAGCGCGGCGGCCGCGCACCCTTCCGCCTCATCGAACAGCAGCGCTTCCGCGCCGCGTGGGACTTTTTGCTGCTGCGCGCGAAGAGCGGCGAAGCGCCGCAGGAACTCGCCGACTGGTGGCTGGCCTTCCAGGAAGCGGGCAACGCGGAGCGCGAAGAAATGCTGAAACCGGACAGCGGCCCGAAACAGCGTCGCCGCCGCAGCAAGAAACCCGCGGCCGGGAACGAATCCACCGCCGCCGCTCCGCCGCCAACAACCGGCAATTAAATGTTTTCGCAGGTCTTTGTCGCGCTCGGCGCGAATCTTGGCGACCCGGCCGCCACGGTGCGGGCAGCCATCGAGGCCTTGCGCGGCATCGCCGGAACGCGCTTCCGCGCCGCTTCATCGCTCTATCGCACCGCGCCGGTCGGACTGAAGCATCAGCCGGACTTCATCAACGCCGTGGCCATGCTGGAAGCGGACGACGCCGTCCTGCCAGCGCCGACTTTCCTCGCCAGCCTGTTCGCCATCGAAGCGGCGTTCGGCCGTGAGCGCAGCGTAAAAAACGCGCCGCGCACACTCGATCTCGACCTGCTTTTGTATGGCGACCAGACACTCGACCTGCCGGGCCTGACCCTGCCGCATCCGCGCATGACCGAGCGCGCCTTTGTGCTCGCGCCGCTGACCGAGATCGCACCCGACCTGAAGATCCCCGGCCACGGCCGCGCCGCGGATCTGCTGTCGGCGGTGGCCGACCAGCCTGTCGAACGTTTGCCATGACCTTCCTCAAGGAGATTCCGGTCCTGTGGCAGACGGTGTTCCTGCTGTCAGCCTCGAACGTGTTCATGACCTTCGCCTGGTATGCGCACCTGAAGAACCTCAACGACCGGCCATGGTGGATTGCCGCGCTGATCTCCTGGGGCATTGCCCTGTTCGAGTACCTGCTGCAGGTACCGGCCAACCGCATCGGCCATCAGGAACTCTCGCTCGCGCAGCTGAAGATCCTGCAGGAAGTCATTACCCTCGTGATATTCGTGCCCTTCGTTATTTTCTACATGCGCCAGCCGCTCAAACTTGATTACCTGTGGGCCGGTTTGTGTATCCTTGGCGCCGTGTATTTCATTTTTCGCAACCCGTAAATGACCTACCTCGCCTCCAACAA
>JAUXNZ010000266.1 GCA_030682595.1 Rhodocyclaceae bacterium
TTGTTCTGGATGTAGAGCTCGCGCTTGCCGCCGTCCTTGTCCGAAACCTCGCCGAAGAAGCAGATCTGGTTACGGCCCTGGGTCTTGGCGTAGAACATGGCGCGATCGGCATGGGTGAGCAGGCCCTCGACCTCGTGGGCATCCTCGGGATACAGCGCCACCCCCATGCTGAAGGTGACCAGGTACTCGCCGTCCTCGATCTTGATCGGGGCTTGCAGCGCCTCGGCGATCTTGCGCGTGACTTCGCGGGCATCGTCCTCGCTGCCCAGCCCCGGCAGCAGCAGCACGAACTCGTCGCCGCCCCAGCGCGCCAGGGTGTCGCCGGCGCGCAGCTGGGCGCGCAGCAGGTTGGCGAAGGACACCAGCAGGCGGTCGCCGGCCTTGTGGCCGAGGCTGTCGTTGATCTTCTTGAAGTGGTCGAGGTCGAGGAAGCAGACGGCCACCCGCTGCTGGGCGCGGCTGGCCATGCGCGTGGCGATCTTGATGCGGTCTTCCAGCAACACGCGGTTGGGCAGGTCGGTCAGCGCGTCGTGCAGCGCCATGTGGGTGATCTGCTGCTCGTGCAGGTAAGTCTGGGTGACGTCGCGCAGCACGCCGCGAATGCCCGCCGGCGAATTGTCGGGACCGAGCTGGGCGATCAGCCGGCATTCCACCCACTGTTCGCTGCCGGAGTCGCTGCGCAGGCGCAGGCGCAGGTTGGCCTGCAACTTGTCGCGCAGCTGGAACGAGGTGCACACGCGCTGCATGGCCTCGATGTCGTCGCCGTGGATGAACTGGGTGATGGGCAGGCCGACGGCCGCCTCGCTGCTGTGCGTCAGGCGGCTCCAGCCCGGGCTGGCATGGACGATCCTGCCGGTACAGTCGAGCTCGAGCACGGCTTCTTCGAGCATGGCCAGGGTGTCGAGATAGGCGCGCTGCTCGTGTTCGCGCTCGGCAATGGATTCCATCAGCTGCGTCAGCGTGCCGGCGACGTCGCTGATCTCGTCATTGCCGGCGGCGGCCGGCGCCAGCAGCGGCACCGCTGCAGCGGGCGTGCCGACGCCGGCGAAAGACAGCGCCGCGACGTCCAGCGACTCGATGCGGCGCACCGCGCGGGAAAGCCAGCGGCCGAGGCCGAACCAGAGCATCACCACCACCAACGTGATGGCCATCAGCGGGCGCAGCATGAATTCCGCCAGCGAGATACTCTCGACGAAGTCGCGGTGCACGATCAGCGTCGGCGCCTGCGGGCTGGCGTGCGGCCAGCGCAGGCGCATCTGGATCTCGGACTGCCTGTCCGCGTGGATCAGGCCCTCGCGTTGCGGGTCGATGTCCGCCGCCATTGCCTGGTCGGAGCCGGCGACGATGCCGCCGTCCGCCTCCAGGTAAAGGTGTACCTCGGGGCTCAGCAGCGACCGCAGGGTCGAGGTGTTGAGGGAGCGGAACAGCACCAGCGAACCCTGCCCCGACTTGCCCAGCCAGAGCGGCACCGTCACGACCCGGTAGAACTCGCGCTGCTCCCGGGCGTGGTACCAGCCCGCGGCGACCGTCGCGCCGATCGACCGGAAGTTGTGGGCTTCGGGACCGAAACCGTAGAGGACCTTGCCGTCACCGGCAAGGACCACCATGTTGGAAAACTCGATGAATTCCCACTGCGCGGTGAGGAAGCTGTTGAGCTTGGCCCAGCGGATCGCCTCGGGCGCCTCGAGGATGCGGGTGAATTCGATGCGGCTGCGGGTCTGTTCGGCCTGGGTCTGCCAAACGTCCTCGAGCTTGGGCAGCCGTTCGGCGTAGTAGTCGCGCGTGACGTTCAGCTTCTGCTCGATCTCGTGCTTTTGCCGCGTCATGAAGCTGTTGTAGCCGATCAGCGAAATGCCGACGGTGAGCACGACGACCAGCAGGGCCAGGCGCACCATCACCTGGCGGCGTATGGTCAGGCGGCGCCGCGGCGGCACCACGGCAGCCGGGGAAGCGGTGTCAGGTGTGGCTGTCATTGGCGGCGACCGGCCCAGCGGTCGTCGATCAGGCTGTCGGCGGCGGCGAGCTTCAGCTCCGGCATGGCGTTGCGCAGGAAGACGTCGGTCGCGGCGATCTGCGGCACGCTGAAGCGGCCATCGGGACTGAATAGGTCCGGCATCTTGCGCAGCAGCGCGGCGATCTCTAAACGTTCCGCCACGGCGTTGGCCGGTGCCTTCTGCGCCACCTGCTCCGGCGGGGTCTCCTGTATCCACACCAGGGTGCGGCGCAGCATGCGCACGAACAACTCCATTTTTTCGGGCTGGCCGCGCGTCAATGCCCGCGTGGTGGCGATGACACTACGAATATGGTTGAAGCCGGGAATTTTGCCGGCTATTCCGGGGTCGGCGAGGTCGGCGAGCAAGACGCCGTGGCCATCGCGGACGAGCCGGCTGGCGAAGGGCTCCTCGCAGAAGACGGCATCGCATGACTTGCTGATCATGGCGCCGCTGATGCTGTCCCAGTTTTGCGCCGTTGGCAGCCAGCGCACTGCGTTGTCGGCGACGCCGTGGGCCCGGAGCACGGCCTGGGCCAGCATCTGCAGACGGGTCTTGCTGTTGACGCTGCCGGTCGAGGTGGCGATGGTGCGGCCCTTGAGTTCGGCGACACTACGTACCTTTTTCGCCAGATCCTTGCGCAGCACGATACCCATCGGCGGGGTGCGGCCCGACAGCGGTGCAATGGCGACGACGTCCTTGCCCCTGGAATGGAGTACCGGCAGCGGGGAGAAGCCCAGCGCGGCAAGATCGGCATTGCCATCGAGGACGTCCTCGATGGCGCGGATGCCGCTGGGCTGGTAGCGGATGACCAGGCGCGCGTCCACTGCGCGGTCGAAGTTCAGCGCCGGGATCAGGTCGATGGGAAGGAAGGACAGCGAAAACCGCCCCGGGATGTTGATGCGGATCAAGGTTTCGCCGC
>JAUXNZ010000268.1 GCA_030682595.1 Rhodocyclaceae bacterium
GGGCAGTTGGCGCAAGCTGAGCGACAATGCCGCACCCGCCGCTACGCGCTCGAACTCAGCGACAGCCTCCTCCCCGCCGCCTTCCTCGAACTCTTCGGTGATCTCCAATCTGGATCGGGTAAGAAGGTAGAGCTACATGAAATTACCGACATGTTGACTGGCTATCCCTTCACAAGCGAGGAATACACGGATGCAGGCGAGACCGTAAGACTCTGTCGAGGGGCTAACGTGTTGCCTGATCGAATTGATTGGAGCGATTTGGCGCTTTGGCCAAAATCGAAATCTCACGACCTTTCAAGATACCGATTGCAGGTTGGTGATGTTGTAATCGCAATGGATCGTCCATGGATTTCGGAGGGCTTCAAAATTGCTCAAGTCCGCCCAGAACATTGCCCGGCCCTTTTGGTTCAACGGGTCGCGCGGTTGCGCGGAAGAAACGGTGTGCCGAATGCGTTCCTATATCACCTTCTCAGACACCCCGCCTTTACACGTCACTGCCGCCCAACTGAAACGACCATTCCTCACATTTCGCCAACGGATATTGAGACGTTTTCGTTTCGTGTTCCTTCCCCTGCGTTGCAGCAAGAGTTTGCGGCGTTGGTCGAACGCCATGAGCGTCTCCGCACCACTCAGCGCGAGGCGCTGCGCCAAGCTGAGCACTTGTTCCAGACCTTGTTGCACAGGGCGTTCAGCGAAGGCATGTCATGCTGAGTCATGTCACCGCAGTTCGCTTCGATGGCCGTGTCCAATCTGGCAGGACGGCGCCGTGTCGGCTGACCTGCGAAGCTGCCGATGGTGCCGAGGTCGAGGTGGTGGCAAAGCTTTCGGATGGATGCGACCGCAAGGTGACGGCCTTGGTGATGGAGGCGATTGCCGCCCTGCTGGCGGCAGACCTTGATCTGCCGGTTCCCGAACCGTTTCTGGTTACCCTGGAGCCGGAGTTCATCACCGGGGTGCCCGACGAAACTATCGCGGCCATGGCACGCCGTAGCAGTCCGCTGGCGTTCGGTTCAAAGCATTTGCCGCCTGGATATACGAGCTGGCCGGTCGGCAAGTCGATTCCCAAGGATGCGTTCGCCATGGCTGCCGAGATATTCGCCTTCGACGCGCTGATCGGGAACGACGACCGGCGCCCGGCCAATCCGAATTGTCTTTTCAGCGGAGCCAGCCTCGCCATCTACGATCATGAAATGGCCTTTCCTTCCACCGAAGGGATTATCGGCTGGCGACCACCCTGGGAAATCGGTTCGCTGGAATCTTTCAAACAGACACGACGCCATTTATTTTCCGAGCAGCTTTGCGGCAAGGCATTGAATTTCGATCGATTTGCAGGCGCTTGGCTGTCCGTCACGGACGAACGGCTGGCGACGTATAGGGCAGCATTGCCGGATGCGTGGAACTCCTCGGGCAAATACGCAGACCAAGCATTGGGGTATATCGGGCAAGTCAGGGATAATGTCGAGGCAGCACTACAGGAAGTCAGGAGGGCCCTATCATGAAAAATCAAATTTCTTACAGCTACGCGGTGCTCAGGTATGTGCACGATGTCACCAGCGGCGAGTTCGTAAACGTCGGGGTGGCGTTGTATGCACCGCAGGCCCGCTACCTGAGCGCGATCTGCCGCACCACTTACGGCCGCCTCAACAAGGTGTTTCCTGGCGTGAACGCCGAGCACTTCAAGGCCTTGATGCGCCATATCCAGAATAGTTTTGAAGCGCAGGGCGAGCGTCTCGCCGGTGAGCTGCCTCTTGCGGCACCCTCTGGCGTGCTGGAGATCGCCCAGTCGGTACTGCCGAAAGACGATAGTTCCTTGCAATGGTCGCCGGCCGGAAGCGGACGCACCGACGACCCGGCGCAGGCGCTGGAAAAGCTTTTCAATCGCATGGTGATGCGCTACGAGGAACGGCAAGCAGCAAGCACCCGCAGCGACGACGACGTCTGGCGCCATTTCAAGCGCGACCTGGAGGAGCAGAAGGTTCTGCAACACTTTCAGCCGAAGACAATTGCCGTCCAGGACGATGAGGTCGAGTTTCAACATTCCTGGAAGAACGGTAAGTGGCATTGCCTCGAACCGGTCTCTTTCGATTTGGCTGCAGCCGATAGCATTAAAGACAAGGCGCATCGCTGGTTGGGACAGTTAGCAAGCGTTCAGGGCGCGACCGATCCGTTCAAGGTATATCTGCTTGTCGGCGCACCCCAGCAGGAGAGCCTACAGCCTGCCTTCCACAGCGCAATGAGCATTTTGCGGAAAATTCCGGGCGACAAGGAAATCGTGCTCGAACAGGATGCGCTGGGTTTGGCGGCGCGTATCGCGGGGGAAGTCGCGGAGCACGAGCGCAGCCACTGAGAAAATAGCAATTGGCCCACCGTCACTTGCCACCCTATGGCGGGTGACGAATACATACTGGTCGTTGGTGCCCCGAGGTGCCTGCGGCAGCAAAGGCCGAGAACCAGAAGCTCACGGTGACGTCGCCCAGTGGCTCTTCTGGGCACAAAGCACTCATTCATGCAGGGCAGCCCCCGGCCGATTCCGGTCGTTGAGGCCACCTGGAGTTAACTGAGCCGATCGGTCGGAAGTCCGGCCAAAACGGCACTCCCTACTCCGGTGCCACCTCGATCCGCCAAATCGCCAGCAGGCTTCAGGCCAGGAACAGCAACGCCGGATTGCCCCGCTGGACGCCAACGGTCTGAACCACTGCAACCACCTTGAGCACAAACACCAGCGGCGATTGGTACTATCCGGCTCCGACTCCTTCAGGAAGCCATCCCAGAATGCGCAAAGAAATAAAAGAACAGCCCAAATACGCTGTCGTCGCCGCCGTGCAGTTGCCGAACGTGAGCGACAGCGAGTTCGCGGCCTCGTTGGCCGAATTGCGCGACCTGGCCAAGACACTGGGTTACACGATCTCCGCCACATTCACGCAGAATCGCACCAGTTTCGACACGACCGCCTATCTGGGTAGCGGCAAGCGGGAGGAGATTCGCAGCTTCGTGGATAGCGAGCCCGCGCCCGTCGCGTTCGAGAAAATGCCCCAGGCCGCTGCCGATCCCGAGGCCGGCAAGATCGATGTCATTTTCGTCGATCATGAGATATCGCCATCGCAGGCGCGCAATCTCGAAAAAGAGGTTGGCTGCGAAGTGATGGACCGCACCATGGTCATCCTGGAGATCTTTCACCGCAACGCGCGCTCCCGCGCCGCCCGCGCCCAGGTGGAGATCGCCCGCCTCGGCTACATGGCGCCGCGCCTGCGCGAGGCGGCCAAGCTCGCCGGGCCACAAGGACGGCAGCGCAGCGGCGTCGGTGGTCGCGGTGCCGGCGAATCGCACACCGAACTGGATAAACGCAAAATCCGTGACCGGATTGCCGAATTGCAGCAGGAGATCGCGGCGATGGACGTCGAACGCGAGACGCAGCGCGCACGGCGGCAGGAGCGGCAGGGGCTCGCCAGCGTGGCGCTCGTCGGCTATACCAACGCGGGCAAGTCCACCCTGATGCGCGCCCTCACCGGCAGCGATGTGCTGGTCGAGGACAAACTCTTCGCGACACTCGACACCACCGTGCGCACCCTCCAGCCCGAGAGCCGGCCGCGCGTGCTCGTCAGCGACACGGTCGGTTTCATCAAGAACCTGCCGCACGACCTCGTCGCCTCGTTCAAGTCAACGCTCGAGGAGGCGCTGGATGCGGCGCTGCTGCTCCACGTCATCGACGCCGGCGATCCCGGGTTCGCACGGCAGCTCGCGGTCACCGACAAGGTGCTCGCCGAGATCGGTGCAGAGGACGTGCCACGCCTCCGCGTGTTCAACAAGATCGACCATGTTGGCGACGCGGCGGCACAAGCCGAACGCGCCGCCGCGTTGCGCGCCCAGTTCCCCGATTGCATCGTGATGAGCGCGCGCCAGGCGGAAGACATCGCAATGCTGCACGCGGCGATCGTCGGGTTTTTCCAGCAGGGGCTCGCCGAAGCCGAGCTTTTTCTGCCCTGGTCGGCACAGCAATCGCGCAACGAAATCTTCGCGAACTGTCAGGTGCTGAAGGAGCGCGCCGACGGCGCGGGGGCTTTCCTGCACGTCCGCGGCGAGCGCAAGACCATCGCGGGCCTGGCCGAGCGGTTCGGCCAACTTGCATGATGCGTGAAACACCACCCCGCATCATGACAACGCCCGACCCTCTTCGCCGTCAAATTGGATGCGCAACTGGCTGAAGCATGAGGCACGGGGTAATGGCTCACTCACCCCAATACAACCATGCAAAATACGGACAATAAACCGTATAATACATTGATGATTAGCCGCCACCTTTTCCCCTCCGTTGAAACCGCGCTCTCGGATAACCCCGCCGTAGCCATGCTGGGCGCCCGCCAGGTGGGCAAGACCACGCTGGCCCGGCAGATTGGGGATGCGCACTCAGCGGTCTACCTGGACATCGAACGCCCCAGCGACCGGCAAAAACTCACCGACCCCGAGGCCTACCTGTCGCTGCACAGCCAGCGTCTGGTGATCCTGGACGAAGTGCAGCACATGCCCGAGCTGTTTCCCGTGCTGCGCAGCCTGATTGACGAAGGCCGCCGCGCCGGGCAAACCACGGGCCGCTTCCTGTTGCTGGGCTCGGCCACCGGCGAACTGCTGCGCCAGTCGGGCGAAAGCCTAGCCGGGCGCGTGGCCTACCTGGAACTGCCACCGCTGCAAACGCTGGAATTGGCCGAAGATCAACAAAACACCCTGTGGCTGCGCGGCGGATTTCCCAACAGCCTGCTGGCCAGCAGCGACGCAAAAAGTCTCGACTGGCGGCAAAACCTCATCAGCACCTACCTGGAGCGCGAACTGCCCAGCTACGGCTCGCGCCTGCCCGCACAAACCCTGCGTCGTCTGTGGACCATGCTGGCCCACCTGCAGGGCGGCCTGCTTGATGTGTCGCAACTCGCCAAAGGCCTGATGATCGACGCCAAAACCGTGCACCGCTACCTGGACATGCTGGGCGACCTGATGCTGCTGCGCAAACTCCCGCCCTGGCACAGCAACCTGGGCAAGCGCCTAGTGAAGTCGCCCAAGCTCTATGTGCGCGACAGCGGCTTGCTGCACGCCCTGCTCGGGCTGACCACCCACGACGCCCTGCTGGCGCACCCGGTGGTGGGCAACAGTTGGGAAGGCTTCGCCATCGAAACCCTGCTCAATGCCGCGCCCCGCGAAGCGCAGGTCGGCTTCTACCGCAGCAGCAACGGGGCCGAGATCGACTTGGCTGTCGATGCTCCCGGCCTGGGCCTGGTGGCCATTGAAGTGAAGAAAAGCCCCAACGCCAAACCCCGCCGGGGCTTTTACAGCGCCTGCGAAGACCTGCAACCGGCCCACAAGTTCCTGGTGCACGGCGGGGCCGACGACGAGGCTTACCCAGTCGGGGATGGGGTGATGGCAGTGAGCTTGCGTGGTTTGGCCCAGCGCCTGGCGCAAAGCCCAATCCCACACCAGAGCCCGCCCGAACCAACCAAAGCAACAACAACCAAAGAACCAACAGCTACCAAAGGGGTCAGAGTCGTTTGAGATTCTGTGCCCGGTTGGACATACGGCGCAATACCGGCAAGCGTGGGCGCACACCGAGTGACGAACGGGGTGCCTTTTCACGTTAAATACGGCCTTACCTCCCCCTTACCCGGACTTCCCAAATGAAAAGAACTGATCTCGAAAAGAACATGGCTCACAAGCTCGACAGCCGCCTGAAACTTGCCGGCACGCCCACGCGTTTCGCCGGAGGCGCGGTGCTTGACCGCAAGGAGCAACGCAAGCTGGACCAGGCGCAGGGCCTGATCCCCTTCGCCGTCAAATTGGATGCACAACTGGCTGAAGAAATTCGGGCGCAAGCCGTGGCCAGGCAGTTGGGCTTGAATGAACTGGTCAGCGAGCTGTTGCGCAAGGGATTGGCTGCCGGGAATTGAG
>JAUXNZ010000204.1 GCA_030682595.1 Rhodocyclaceae bacterium
ATCTTTTCAAGCAAAAATTCGTCAGCCAGGCCGCGCTCGACAAAGCCGAGGCCGATCTCAAGTCGGCGCGCGCCCAGGCCGCTGCTGCTGGCGCAGGGGTTTCGCATGCGGCGGTTACCGCACCCATCGCCGGTATTGTTGCCGAACGCCATGCCGAACTGGGCGAACTGGCTGCTCCCGGCCGGCCATTGGTGACGCTGTTCGAGCCCAAGGGTTTGCGTGCCATTGCCAATATTCCGCAGTTCAGATTGAAGGCAGCGCAACGCGCCACGACGGCGCGGATCGAGTTTCCTGAAAGTCGGCGCTGGCTGGACGGCGCCCGCATCGAGATCCTGCCGACGGTTGACGCAAAAAGCCACACGGCGACTGCCCGGGTGTATTTGCCTGACGATGCTGAAGCCCTGCGCGGCATCGTGCCGGGCATGGCGGCGCGGGTGCATTTTGTCGTTGGCACGGCGCAAAAGCTTACCGTGCCGCCGGCGGCCATTCTCCGGCGGGGCGAGATCAGCGCCGTGTATGTCGTGGGCGGAGACAAACCGCAATTGCGTCAGGTGCGGCTCGGCGAACCGGTGGCCGATGGCGAGATCGAGGTGCTGTCCGGCCTCGCCGCGGGAGAACGGGTGAGCCTTGATCCGGTGAAGACCGGCATCGAGATGCCCCGCCCCCCTTCGCCCCCCTCGCGGGGGGGGCGATAATGCTTGCTGCGCTCGTTTATTGCGGGGTGCCTTTGACAGGGTGCAGTGCGGATTGCGGCTTCGCCGCGTGCCGCGTTTGCTTGGGGCGGCCCGGCGCAAACGCTAACGTGTTACTGAAATAAGATGGGTATCTCTGGACGTATCGCGGAGTACTTCCTCCGCAACTCGCTGACGCCGCTGATCGCGCTGATCGCGTTGCTGCTGGGCGTGTTTGCCACGCTGGTCACGCCGCGCGAGGAAGAGCCGCAGATCAACGTGACGATGGCCAACGTCTTCATTCCCTTCCCTGGCGCGGCGGTGAAGGATGTCGAAAACCTCGTCACGCGTCCGGCCGAAGAGGTTTTGTCGCGGATTGCCGGCATCGAGCACATCTATTCGGTATCGCGGCCCGGCATGGCGGTAATCACCGTGCAATACAAGGTCGGCGAGGAGCCGGTCCAGGCGCTGGTGCGCCTCTACGATACCATCAATGCCCATAGCGACTGGGTTTCGCCGCATCTCGGCGTCGGCCAGCCGATCATCAAGCCGAAGGGCATCGACGACGTGCCGATTGTCGCGCTGACCTTTTGGACTGCCGATCACGACAAGTCCGGCTTCGAGATGCAGCAGGTGGCACGCGCCGTGGAGATCGAGCTCAAGCGCATCCCCGGCACGCGCGATGTGGTGACGATCGGTGGCCCGGGTCATGTGCTGCGTGTGCTGATGGACACCGAGCGCATGAACGCCTACGGGGTCACCGCGCAGGATCTGAAGGCGGCCTTGCAGGTGTCGAACGCTTCGCAACCGGCCGGCAGTCTCGTCAGCGGCAACCGCGAATTGCTGGTGCAGACCGGCACCTACCTCGAATCGGCGGCCGATGTGCGCAAGCTGGTCGTGGGCGTACACGGCCAAAAACCGGTGTTCATGGCGGACGTGGCGCAGGTGATCGATGGCCCCGATCAGCCTGGCCGCTATGTCTGGCACGGCGAAAAAGGACAGGCCAAGGCGGCCGGCCAGGACGCCTTTCAAGAATTCCCGGCGGTGACGCTGGCGGTATCGAAAAAACCGGGCGTGAACGCCGCGGATGTTGCCGCCGGCGTCATCGCGCGCATGGACAGCCTCAAGGGCACGGTCATCCCGGCAGGGACCGAATTCACCGTGACGCGCAATTACGGCGCGACGGCGACCGACAAGGCGCAGAAACTGATCGGCAAGCTGGCCTTCGCCACCGCGTTTGTCGTGCTGCTGGTGCTGTTCGCGCTGGGCCGCCGCGAGGCGGTCATCGTCGGTGTGGCGGTGTCGCTGACCCTGGCGGCGACCCTGTTCGCCTCCTGGGCCTGGGGTTTCACGCTCAATCGCGTGTCGTTGTTCGCGCTGATCTTTTCCATCGGCATCCTTGTCGACGACGCCATTGTCGTGGTGGAGAACATCCACCGCTGGCAGGCGCTGGAGCCGAAAAAACCCCTGTGGCAGATCATCCCGCGGGCGGTCGACGAGGTTGGCGGGCCGACCATTCTGGCCACTTTCACCGTGATCGCCGCGCTCTTGCCGATGGCCTTCGTCAGCGGCCTGATGGGTCCGTACATGAGTCCGATTCCCATCAATGCCTCGATGGGGATGTTCATCTCGCTCGCCATCGCGTTTGTCATCACGCCCTGGCTGGCGCTGAAGCTGATGAAGCCTGCTGTCCATGGGCATGGCGCGGTGTCCGGGCCAACCGGGCTGGAACGCTTCTTCCGCCGCGCTTTGTCTCCCTTCCTTGATCCCCGCAGCGGTCGCCGGGCGCGCGCGTTGTTGTGGGGCGGCATTGTCGTGGCGATTCTTGCCTCGGTGTCGCTCGGGGTTTTCAAGCTCGTTGTGATGAAGATGTTGCCCTTCGACAACAAAAGCGAATTCCAGATCGTGCTCGACATGCCGGTCGGCACGCCGCTCGAGGAGACCGCGCGTGTGCTGCGCGAGATGGCCGCCGAACTGGCGCAAGTGCCCGAGATCAAGGATTACCAGTCCTACGCCGGCACGGCCAGCCCGATCAATTTCAACGGCCTGGTGCGCCAGTATTACCTGCGCACCAATCCGGAGATGGGCGATATCCAGGTCAATCTGGTCGATAAGGACCAGCGCGACCGCCAGAGTCACGCGATTGCCATTGCGGTGCGTGAGCGGGTCATGGCGGTTGCCGCAAGGAGCGGCGGCAACGCCAAGGTGGTCGAAGTGCCACCCGGCCCGCCCGTGCTCTCGCCCATCGTCGCCGAAGTCTATGGCCCCGATTACGCCGGCCAGATCGAAGTGGCGAAGCGGGTGCGCGCAGCCTTCGCCGGCACGGCCGATATTCTCGGTGTCGATGACAGCGTCGACGCGGACAACGACAAGGTAGTGCTGCGCGTCAACCAGGCCAAGGCCGCCCTGCTCGGCGTGGCGCAAAAGGATATCGTCGAGACGGTGCGCATGGGACTCTCCGGCGAGGATGTGACGCCGCTGCATGACGGCGAGGCGAAATATGAAATCCCCGTGCGTATCACCCTGCCGGCCGAGCGACAGGCCAGCCTTGATTCGCTGCTGAATCTGAAAGTGCGCGCGTTGCCGGCCTATGGCGGCAATCTGGTGCCGATTTCCGAAGTGGTCGAGGCCCGCAGCGCGCCGCGCGAAAAAGTGGTTTATCACAAGAACCTGTTGCCGGTGGTGTATGTGGTCGGCGACATGGGCGGCAAGCTGGATTCGCCCTTGTATGGCATGTTCGACATACGTAGCAAGCTCAAGGACCTGCCGCTCGAACAAGGCGGCAAGCTCGG
>JAUXNZ010000279.1 GCA_030682595.1 Rhodocyclaceae bacterium
CAGCCTCGAAAAATACGCCCGCGTCCGGCCCGAGTTCCGCGCCAAGGTCATCGCCCACAAGAAGAACCGGCAACTGCCGCTTGGCGCCAACGCCACGCTTTACTTCGAAGATGCGCTGACCATGCAATATCAGGTGCAGGAGATGTTGCGCCTCGAACGCATGTTCGAGCCGGAACCGATCCAGGACGAACTCGACGTCTACAACCCGCTGATTCCGGATGGCTGCAACTGGAAGGCCACCTTCATGGTGGAATTTCCGGACGAAGATGAACGCCGGCAAAAGCTCACGCAACTGATCGGCATCGAAAAGGCCATCTGGGTGCAGGTCGAGGGTTTCGACAAGGTCAATCCGATCGCCAACGAGGACCTGGATCGCGAGACCGAGGACAAGACCTCGGCAGTGCATTTCCTGCGTTTCGAACTGACGCCGGCCATGGCTGCCGCGGCGAAGCAGGGCGCCGCCATCCGTGCCGGCATCGACCACCCGAACTACCAGGCGGAAATCACCCTTCCCGCGGCGACTCGCGACTCGCTGGCCGGCGACCTCGCCTGATCAAGCACTGATTCATCCGTCACCCCGGCGCAGGCCGGGGTGACGGATATCGCTCAGTTGTTGTCCTGAGCGAGCAGTCCTTCAATTTCCGAGAAAGTGGTGCTGACCTCGAAGGTCTGCACGGCGGCGCCCAATTGACGGCCGATCTGCGTGGCCGAAAAGATGCCGCGAATGCGGGTCTGCTTGGTGAGCGGATTGCGTTCGCCGACCAGCGCGTGCTGGCGCTTCAATTGCTTGAGGGTGGCGACGATGTCGCCGACCGTGGCGTGCAGCACATCGGAGATCGACATCAGGTCGATGTCGTCGCGCGGGCACATCAGGTCGCTGACGAGCAGGTCGCTGTGCTTGCCGCCTTGCGCCTTGATCAGCTTGATGGGCCGTTCACCCTGGGTGTCGCGCGAAGTGATCAGCCCCAGCACATTCTCGTCGCGATCGATCACCAGCAAGAGCCGCACGCCGCGCGAAATCATGGTCTGGGTCGCTTGCGCCAGCGTGGCATCGGGGCCGATGGTGGCGACGGTCACCTGCTTGAGGTCGGTCATCACGGCGAGCGCGGGGGATTCTGCGCACACCAGGGTGAAGGTGCTGGGCTCGATGAATCCCGTGTTCGGTGGCGCCTTGGCAGTGGCGAGGGGTTGCGGGGCGGGAATTTCCTTGCGAATGGTGGCCATCATGATCTTGTCTCCTCTTTTTGGTTTGCGGGGCGGGCTGATTTTACGTTGGAGCCGGCGGCGGCGCGCTGCAGCCGGTCGGATATGGCTTGCCAGGGCTGGCCCACGGGCTTCTCGACGAAGATGCGGACGCAACCGAGAGAGTCAAGCAGGCGCAAATTGGCATAGAGATCATGGGCGAAACCCGCCGGGTCGGCGGGGGCGACGTGCCATTCGATCAACGGGTGGGCGAATGGCGCGGGAAAGGTGGCCAGTACCGCCACGCGCTCCTGCTTGACGAGGGCGTCGCGCAGGACGATGGGCAGGCTGTCGTTGGGCATGACCAGCAGCGGCGTCTCTGGAGCGTAGTGGGCTTCAAGCGCGCCGGGCGCCTTGACCGAGCTCGCGCCCGTCGCTTCCGCCGGCATGCGACCGAGAAAGTGGCCAATCTCGTAGGCGGACAGCATGCCGGGGCGCAGCACCGTGGTGCGCTCAGTGCTCATATCGACGATGGTGGATTCGATGCCGACCGCGCAGGGGCCGCCGTCGAGGATCATGGCAATCGGGCCCACCCCGAAAACGCCGCTTTGCGGCGTTCTCCCCTCAAGGGGCCAAGAAACACTTGGGGCGGCCCGGCGTGTTTCTTGATCGCCGGCAAATTCGTCGCGCACGTGCTGCGCCGTGGTCGGGCTGATGCGGCCGAAGCGGTTGGCCGAGGGGGCGGCCAATCCGCCACCATTTGCGCCAGCGAAAGTGCGCAGCAACTCGAGCGCCAGCGGATGGTTCGGCACGCGCAGGCCAACGGTGTCCTGGCCGCCGGTGATGGCGTCGAGGACAGCGGGTTGGCGTTTGAGGATCAGCGTCAGCGGGCCGGGCCAGAATTTTTCCGCCAGCGCGCGCGCCGCCGCGGAAATATCGCGCGCCCAGTGGTCGAGATGCGTGGCATCGGGGATATGGACGATCAGCGGGTGATCGGCGGGGCGTCCCTTGGCGGCGAAGATTTTCGCCACGGCAGCCGGGTTGCGCGCATCCGCGCCGAGGCCATAGACGGTTTCGGTGGGAAAGGCGACCAGTTCGCCCGCGCGCAACAAGCCTGCTGCGCGCTCCACATCTTGCAGCAGTTGCAACGGTTCGGCCGCTTTCCCGATTTCACTCATCCGTGATGCCGATCAGGCGCCGTCCCGCCAGCGCCGACTTTTGCACTTCCAGCGGGTCGGCGCCGATCACGGTGAAGTGGCCCATCTTGCGGCCGGGACGGGGGTGGTGCTTGCCGTAGAGGTGCAGCTTGAGGTTCGGGATGGCGAGGAGTTGCGCCCAGTCTGGTTCGCGCGCGTGGTGCTTGTCGTCGAGATACCAGAGGTCGCCCAGCAGATTGACCATCACCGCCGCGCTGTGCGCGCGCGCCTCGCCCAGCGGCAGGCCGCACAGCGCACGCACCTGCTGCTCGTACTGGCTGGTGACGCAGGCGTCGATGGTGTAGTGGCCCGAGTTGTGCGGGCGCGGCGCCATTTCATTGACAAGCAGCTGGCCATGCACGACAATGAACTCGACGCCGAGGGTGCCGATGTAGTCCATCTTTTGCGCAATGCCCTCGGCGATTTCCTCGGCATTGCCGGCTAGGCAACCCGAGGTGCGCGCCGGCACGATGGAAACGTCGAGGATGCCGCGGCGATGGCTGTTCTCGGCGGTCGGAAAGCACTTCACCTGGCCGGATTCATCCCTTGCCAGCACGACCGAGACTTCGTAATCGAGCTTGAGCTGCTGCTCCAGCACGCAGACTTCCTGGCGCAGTTGGCCCCAGGCGATCAGCGCTTCCGCGCGGCTATTGACGCGCACCTGCCCCTTGCCGTCATAACCGAAGCGCGCCACCTTGAGGATGCCCGGAAACAGGCCGGCGTTGGCGTTCTGCAAATCATCCGCGCTGCGAATGTCGGCGTAGGGCGCATGCGGAAAACCGTGCCGCTTGAGGAAAGCCTTTTCCTCGCCGCGATTCTGGCAGGTGCGGACGGCGGCAGCGGCAGGCCGTACGGTGAGGAATTTCGACAAATAAGCCAGGGTGTCGGCCGGCACGTTTTCGAATTCGGTGGTTACCGCGGCGCACTGGCCGATGAGGCGGTCCAGCGCCGCGAGGTCGTCGTAGGCGGCGACAAGGTGTTCGTCGGCGCTGCGGCCGGCGGGGCTCCCCGGGTCGGGGTCATGCACGACGACGCGGTAGCCGAGTTCATGCGCGGCCATGACGAAAAAGCGGCCGAGCTGGCCGCCGCCGAGCATGCCCAGGGTGGCGGGTGGGGCAATCATGTGGCGGGCGGGAGAATCACGGCAATTTGAGTTCCATCGCCAGCACTTTTTCACTCTGGCGCTTGCGGAATTCGTCGAGTTTCTTCGCCAGGCCCTTGCCGCGCTTGTCGTTGCCGGTCGCGATGATGGCGACGGCGGTCAGCGCCGCGTTGGCCGCGCCGGCTTCGCCGATGGCAAAGGTGGCGACCGGCACGCCCTTGGGCATCTGCACGATGGAGAGAAGCGAGTCGAGGCCGTTGAGATGCTTCGACGGCACCGGCACCCCGAGCACCGGCACGATGGTCTTGGCGGCCAGCATGCCCGGCAGGTGGGCCGCGCCGCCCGCGCCGGCGATGATGGCCTTGAAGTCGCGCTCGTGCGCCACGGCGGCGTAGTCGTAGAGCAGGTCGGGCGTGCGATGGGCGGAGACTACTTTCGCCTCGTAGGGCACGCCGAATTCTTCGAGGATGCGCGCCGCGGCCTGCATGATCGGCCAGTCCGAATCCGAACCCATGACAATGCCGACCAGCGGGTGCGAATTGGAGTGCGAATTGCTCATCCCAGCGTCCTCTCGGCTGCTTCGAGGGTGTTGGCCAACAGCATGGTGATGGTCATCGGGCCGACGCCGCCGGGCACCGGGGTGATGAGTCCCGCGACCTCCTTGGCCGATTCGAAATCGACGTCGCCGCACAGCTTGCCTTCGGGGGTGCGATTGATGCCGACATCAATCACGGTCGCGCCGGGTTTGATCATGTCGCCGGTGATCATCTTCGGCCGGCCGATGGCGGCAACCAGGATGTCCGCGCGGCGGGTGTGGAAGGCGAGGTCCTTGGTGCGCGAATGGCAGATCGTGACCGTGCAGCTTTTCGCCAGCAGCAGCATGGCCATCGGCTTGCCGACGATGTT
>JAUXNZ010000288.1 GCA_030682595.1 Rhodocyclaceae bacterium
CGTTCGCCGTCATGGCCAGGATGGGAATGTCCTGCCAGTGGGGCAGGGCACGGATCGCGCGGGTGGCCTCCAGGCCGTCCATGTTGGGCATCTGGATGTCCATCAGAATCAGGCCGTAGGGTTGGTGTTGCGCCAGCGCAACCGCCTCGCGCCCGTCTTCCGCCGTATCCACCGCCAGCCCCACGCCATGCAGCAGTTCCATGGCGACTTCGCGGTTGATGGGGTTGTCTTCGGCCAGCAAGATCCGCATCCCGCTGCAACCGTGGCGCAGTTGCGTCTCGACATCGGTCGCGTCCGCTGCGGCGGCCGAAATAGTCGGCATGATGCCGTGGCCGCGCTTGAGTCGGGCGGTGAACCAGAAGCAACTGCCGACGCCCGGCGTGCTGTCCACCCCGGCGTCGCCGTCCATGATTTGCGCCAGCCGCCGGGTGATGGCGAGGCCGAGGCCGGTGCCGCCGTACTGGCGGGTGGTGGTGGTGTCGACCTGTTCAAAGGCCTGGAACAGCCGGTCGAACTTGGTGGCGTCAATGCCGATGCCGGTGTCCTGTACGGCGAAGCGCACCAGCAGTTCGTCGCCGCTGTCTTCCAGCAGACTGGCGGAAAGATTGATCGTGCCCTGTTCGGTGAATTTGACGGCGTTGCCGGCGTAGTTGAGCAGGGCCTGGCGCAGCCGGGTGGGGTCGCCGGAAAGCCACGCGGGCACGTGGCCGTCATCCACGGTGACGTTGAGACCCTTGGCCTGTGCCGCGTCAAGGATCATCGAGCGCACATGGTCGAGCACGGCGGAGAGGGCAAAGTCGCTCTGTTCGAGTTGCAATTTGCCGGCCTCGATTTTGGAAATGTCGAGGATGTCGTTGATGATGGCGAGCAGATGCCGCCCGGCGCCGTCGACCTTGGTCAGGCGGTCATCCTGTTCGGGCGTGGCGCCGGCGCGCCGCAGCAGATGGGTGAGGCCGAGGATGGCATTCATCGGCGTGCGAATCTCGTGGCTCATGTTGGCGAGGAACGCGCTCTTGGCCCGGTTGGCGGTTTCGGCCTGGGTCTTGGCGATGGACAGCTCCGCGGTGCGCAGCAGCACCAGTTCTTCGAGATGGTGGCGGTGCAAATCGAGTTCCGCGCCGAGGCGCTTTTTCTCGGTGACGTCTTCCTTCACCGCGACATAGTGGGTGATGCGGCCATCGTCCTGGCGGAGGGGGGTGATGACGGCGAATTCGACATATTCGCCGCCGTCCTTCCTGCGGTTGATGAATTCACCCTTCCATGGCTGGCCCTGGGTCAGCGCGGCCCACATCGCGACATAGGTCGCCGGCGGCGTCTTGCCGGATTGCAGCATGCGTGGGTTCCGGCCGAGCAGTTCTCCGGCCGCATAGCCGGAAACCCGCGTGAAAGCGGCGTTGATGTATTCGATCGTGGCGTCAAGGCCGGTGATGACGATGCTCTCCGGGCTTTGCTCGACGGCCTGGGCGAGTTTGCGCAGGGCCAGGCTGGTTGCCTGAGAGGCGCGGGCTGTTTGCAGCTGCTGGCGGTGCCACAGGCCGTAGAGCAGCGCGCCGGCGGCGCCAATCGCCAGCAAAATCATGGCGAGAGCAATCGCGCCCGGTTGCCGCAGCCCGGCCGTCACCTCGGCCCGGTTGACCTTGGCCAGCAGCATCCAGGGCGTGCCTGCCACCGGATGGGCGGCCAGCAGCACCGGCGTATCGTTATAGTCGGGGCCGGCATAGATGCCGGCGCCATGCCGCAGCGCCTGGACGGCGGGCCGCTGCGTCTGGTCCATGGGGATGCCGAGACTCATCGGCGCGCGCTGGCCATGATGGACGCCGGTGAGATACATCACCTGGTCGCCGTCGCGGCGCACCAGCACGATCTCGCCGCTGGCGGAAGTCCGCGGCCAGTCCTTGATCAGCGGCAGCAGGCCTCTCTCGGTGTTGATACTGTAGAGCAGCAGGGCCTGCGGCGGCTGGTCGAGGGCGGCCGGATTGCGCACGGCGGCGAGAAAGCCGAGGTGAACTGCCCCGTCGCCATGCCGGTGCAGGTCGAGCAACAGGGGCGCGGATTGCCGGACCGCCTCGCGAATCAGGGGGCGCAATGCCGCCGCGGCATGGCCGGATTCGCCCACGCCCAGCAGCTTCTTGCCGTCCGGGTCGAACAATTCGATGCCGTCGGATTGTTCGATTCGCTGCAGGGTTTCAAGTCGGCCGCGCACGCGCCGCTCCAGTTTGGGGTCGCCGGTTTTCAGCCAGTTTTCGATGTCTTCGGCGAACACGACCGAGCCGGCGGGAACCTGTACCAGCGCGCGGTTGTAAACCAGCCAGTCTTCAACCTGCCGCGCCTTGAGCGCGGCCACTGCCGTCAGCTCTTCATTCTTGTCACGCATCAGGTCGTCGGCCAGCGCACGATAGAGAAAACCGCCGGCGGCGGTGATCGCCAGCGAGAAGGCGACAAAAACCGCCAGCAGCGTGCTGCTGTAGCTTGGGGGTTGCGGGGAAGGGTCAGGCGTCGGCACGGCGGCGGGCGATGGCCGGATTTTCGGGAAGGCGCAGGAAAATCATGTGCCGCAACCCTAATACCTTAGTTCTATTCTGTCCAATCCATTCGCTTTATCCTTCCACGTGTTCCCCCCGTTTTATCGTGACCGTGCCGGACTTTCCGGGCGCGTGTGCTGTCGGGGTTCTTGCTGCAAGGCAGCATGCCGCCTTGTGTAGAATCAAGAAACAAGAAAACCACAGCGCCCAACAGGAGGAGACAGCACATGGCCGACCAAAACAACTTGGCGCCCGGCGACACCGACAGCCAGGAAACGCGCGAATGGCTGGACGCGCTCGAAGCGGTCATCGAACAGACCGGCGCGGAGCGCGCGCATTATCTGATCGAGCGCCTGATCGAGCTTGGTCACCGCGCCGGCATCAATCTTCCCTATGCGGCCAATACCGATTACATCAACACCATACCCGTAGACCGCCAGCCGCTGGCGCCGGGCGACTACGCCATTGAAAACCGCATTCGTTCCTACGTGCGCTGGAACGCGCTGGCGATGGTGCTGCGCGCGAACAAGGGCGATTCGAATCTCGGCGGCCATATCGCCAGTTTCGCCTCGGCGGCGACGCTGTATGACGTCGGCTTCATCCATTTCTGGCATGCGCCAACCGAAACCCACGGCGGCGACCTCGTTTTTGTTCAGGGGCACTCGGCGCCCGGCATCTATGCCCGCGCCTTCCTGCTCGGCCGGCTCTCCGCGGATCAGCTCGACGGTTTCCGCCAGGACGTGGATGGCCAGGGGCTGACCTCTTACCCGCACCCGTGGCTGATGCCGGACTTCTGGCAGTTCCCGACCGTCTCGATGGGGCTCGGCCCGCTGCAGGCGATCTATCAGGCCCGCTTCATGAAATATATGCACGACCGCGGCCACATCGACAATACTGGCCGCAAGGTGTGGGCCTTCATGGGCGACGGCGAGATGGACGAGCCCGAGTCGATGGGCGCCATCGGCATGGCCGGGCGCGAAAAGCTCGACAACCTGATCTTTGTCGTGAACTGCAACCTGCAGCGCCTCGACGGCCCGGTGCGCGGCAACGGCAAGATCATCCAGGAACTTGAAGCCGATTTTCGCGGGGCCGGCTGGAACGTCATCAAGGTGGTCTGGGGCAGTTACTGGGATGCCTTGCTGGCGCAGGACAAGCATGGCCTGCTGCGCCAGCGCATGATGGAATGCGTCGACGGCGAATATCAGACCTTCAAGTCCAAGGACGGCGCCTACGTGCGCGAGCACTTCTTCAACACGCCGGAACTGAAGGCCATGGTCGCCAACTGGACCGACGACGATATCTGGCGCCTGAATCGTGGCGGCCACGACCCGCACAAGGTCTACGCCGCCTACCAGGCCGCCGTGAATCACCCCGGCCAGCCGACCGTGATTCTCGCCAAGACCATCAAGGGCTACGGCATGGGCGAGTCGGGCGAGGCGCAGAACATCACCCACCAGCAGAAGAAGATGGGCACCACGTCCATCCGCGCTTTCCGCGACCGCTTCAGGCTGCCGATCAGCGACGCCGAACTGGAGAAGCTGCCCTACCTCAAGTTCGCCGACGGTTCGCCCGAACTCGAATACATGCGCGGTCACCGCATGGCGCTGGGCGGCTATCTGCCGCAGCGCCGCCGCGCCGTCGAGCCGCTGCCGGTGCCCATGCTCTCCGCCTTCGACGCGCTGCTCAAGGCGACCGGCGAGGGCCGCGAGATCTCGACCACCATGGCCTTCGTGCGCATCCTCAACACCCTGCTCAAGGACAAGATCCTCGGCCGTCGCGTCGTGCCCATCGTGCCCGACGAGTCGCGTACCTTCGGCATGGAAGGCATGTTCCGCCAGTACGGCATCTGGAACCAGCAGGGCCAGAATTACGTGCCGCAGGACGCCGACCAGCTGATGTTCTACAAGGAGTCGAAGGACGGCCAGATGCTGCAGGAAGGCATCAACGAGGCCGGCGCCATGTCGGACTGGATCGCCGCCGCCACCGCCTATTCGACCCACGGCGTGCAGATGCTGCCCTTCTACATCTTCTACTCGATGTTCGGCCTGCAGCGCACCATGGACCTGTGCTGGGCGGCCGGCGACTCGCGGGCACGCGGCTTCCTCGTCGGCGGCACCGCCGGGCGCACCACGCTCAACGGCGAGGGCCTGCAGCACGAGGACGGTCATTCGCATGTCCTGGCGGCGACGATCCCCAACTGCGTCTCCTACGACCCGACCTTCGCCTGCGAGCTGGCGGTGATCGTCCAGGACGGCCTGCACCGCATGGTGGTCGAGCAGCAGGACGTGTTCTATTACCTGACGGTGATGAACGAGAACTACGCGCATCCGGCGCTGCCCGAGGGCGCTGAACAGGACATCCTCAAGGGCATGTATCAGTTTGCGAAGGGCGCCGCCAACAACGGCCCGCGCGTGCAGTTGTTGGGCTCGGGGGCGATCTTCCGCGAGGCCATCGCCGCCGCCGCACTGCTGCGGAACGACTGGGGCGTCGAGGCCGACCTGTGGAGCTGCCCCAGCTTCACCGAGCTGGCACGCAACGGCCACGACTGTACGCGTCATCATCTGCTGTGTCCTGACGAGCCGGCCAGGGTTTGCCATGTCACCGCCTGCCTCGGCGACACGCGCGGCCCGGTCATCGCTGCGACCGATTACATCCGCGCCTTCGCCGAGCAGATC
>JAUXNZ010000293.1 GCA_030682595.1 Rhodocyclaceae bacterium
GCCGAAGCGCCTTCGGTACCGGTAACGCGCCCCTGGGCGTGCCAGGCATCGCCAGTGACGCGCATGCTTGCCTGGCTGCCATCACCCGTCAGTCGCTGGGCTGCGGCGCCAGCCACGTCCGCGGCGGGTGCCGCAGGCGCAGTGGCGCGCTGGTGGCGGAAGTCCGGCGTGCCGGTGATCAGCCCACTGGCCTTGTTGGCCGGGCCGGTGATGCGCTGGCTGCCGATGTCGCCACCGGTGACTGTGCCGCCAACGCGTTCCTGCGCTTCACGCGCCGGGGTCAGGATGCTGAAATCGATGGGTGGCGGCGGACTCTCAACATCTTGCCAGCTGGGCGCCCGTGACAGAAAACGGCCGCTCGATGCCGGCGATGGCGCGCACTGCGTGGCCGCGTTGTCGCTGCCGATGTAAGGGGTACCGCTGACCGGCAGACAGGCACCGCGTTCGTCGCCCGTGAGGACTGCGCCGCCGGCCCCGGGACGGTCGCCGGTCACGGCGTAGGCGGGAATGACGGCCGTGGTGATTGCCGCTGCGGGAATGATGCTGGCTGGCTGGCGGTCGAGGCCGAAAGGATGTGTTGCGGTGACGTGGCTGGCCTCGCGTGCCGCATCACCGGATGATTTTGGGGAGGCGCCCCCGGCGGCGCGGGCAGCGGCCGACGGCATGACCGAGACCGCGCGGCGTGGACTCGGCGCGGCGCATAGCTCGGCAAAGTCGCTGGTGTTGTAGTACTGGCTGCCGGTCACCGAACGGCAGGAACCCGGTTCGTCGCCGGTGACCTTCGACGAGCGCCCGAAGGCCGTGCCGGAGACGGATTGCTCGCCTTGCGACGACATCACGCTGACCTTCGGCGCCGTTGCCGGCAGGGCAGTTTTGCATTCGGCCTGAAACTGCTCGGCAGAGAGATATTCGGTACCGGTGACGCGCTGGCAATTGCCACGGTCGTCGCCAGTGATCTTCGGGTCGCTGCCGACCAAGGCGCCGGTCACTGCCTTGCCTTGCGCGGTATGGGTCACGGCGACTTTTTCCGGTGCGCGAGCAGCGTCAGCGGCTGCGGTGTAGGCTGTGCCGGTCAGCTTGCGGTCGGCGCCGCTTTCGTCACCGGTAACCTTGGCCGAGCGTCCGACCTGGGTGCCGGTCAGCGTCTTGCCCTTTTCCGATTGCGCAACACCGACCTTGAGCGGGCCGCGCGGCGGACGGGCTGCGCACAGATTGTCGTACTGCTCGGCACCGATGTATTCGGTGCCAGTGACGGCGCGGCAGGTTCCGGGTTCATTACCCGTCACCTTTTTGCTGCGCTCGACCACCGTGCCGGTAACACGCTGCCCGCCAAGGGTGTGGGCTTCTTCGACCTTGACAGGTGCTTCGACCTTGTTGAAGGTCGGCCGGATGCGTCCGCTGGGACGCGCGGCAGCGGCTGAGGCTGAAGCCGAATCGCCGACACGACCGGCCAGCGACTGCACGATGCGGCGCTGCATGGCGACCTGGCGCCCGGTGGCGCCCTGGCTGATGGCGGCCTGCCAGTTCTGGTCGGGCATGACGGCGGCAATGCGGGTGGCTTGCGCGACGCGCCGCAGCCCGGACTTGCCTTCCTGGGCGAGCACCGCGCGGCGGGCCTGCGCCAGGGCGCGCCCGGTGGGTTTGTTCGGTTTGTTCATTGAAATAGTTGAGGTAGCGGCGATTTCGGCTGCCGGGCACGCCGCAACTGCCTGTTCGGGCGCAACCGCAAGCATTTCAGCGGCGGGGGCGATTGAAGCTGTGGCTACGGCGGAGAGCGACGCCTGACGCGCGACGTCGCGCCGGGCCTGCTGTTGCGCAGAGGCCGGCAGGGCGGCCTTGCCCAGGCGACTCAAGGCTTCGCGACGCTGGCGGGCGGCATTCACCGGCGCTGCCGGAGCAATCGACGGGACTGCCATCGGGCTGGCGGCGGGCGTTATGAACGCTGCCTGGCGCGGCCGCGCCGGTTGGGACGAACTGGCCGCCGTCTTGCCAGCGCCGACTTTTCCCAGTCGGGCCATGGCCTGACGGCGCTGCATGGCCAACTCGCGTCCCGACAGGGTTACGCCGGCCACGACATCGGTGGTTTTTTGCGTTCTCGCTTCTGCCATCTCATACCTCGATCAATTCTGATCCGGGGAGCGCGGAGCACACCCGGTTGGGTCACTGGAAAAACCGGCGGGGAAGGGAAACCATCCTTCCCCGCCGCAGGCATCAGCGATAGACGACGAACGCCATGCCCTGGCTTTGCGCGTAGTTGTCGTAAGCGACGAAACGCACCATGTGATCAGGAAACTCGCGATGGCAGGCTTCAACTTCAGCCAGCACGGCATCGACGGACTGCTCGCCGAACATCGGCAGCTTCCACATGTACCAGAAGTTGACGCGGGCGGTCGTGCCCTCTTCGGAATGCTCGACCGACGGATTCCAGCCCTGGCTGATGGCGTAGGCGATCTGGCGCCGCACCTGGTCAGGCGTCATTTGCGGCAGGTAGGAAAAGGTCTCGAACTTTTTTGCGGATTTATAAGCTTGTACGGCCATTTCTGTCTTCCTCTCGAATATTTACTTGTTCGCGATGTCCAGCTTGTCGACGGTATCGAACTCGAACTTGATTTCCTTCCAGGTTTCCATGGCGATCTTGAGTTCGGGCGAGTGGGAGGCAGCGGTGCTGAGGATGTCCTTGCCTTCCTTCTCGAGCTGGCGGCCTTCGTTGCGGGCCTGCACACAGGCTTCCAGCGC
>JAUXNZ010000209.1 GCA_030682595.1 Rhodocyclaceae bacterium
CCGGCCAGTCGGTGCAGGCGCTGGCCAGTTTTTTCCGCATCCAGCCCGCCGAGATGCTGGTGGTGCATGACGAACTCGACATCCCGCCCGGCCAGTTGCGCCTCAAGTTCGGCGGCGGCCTCGGCGGCCACAACGGGCTGAAAGACATTAGCGCCCACCTGGGCACGCAGGATTTTTGGCGGCTGCGCATCGGCATCGGCCATCCGGGCGACCGGAACGAGGTGGTGAACTACGTGCTGAAGCCGCCGAAGAAGGAAGAATCGGGCGAAATCGACGCCGCCATCGACCGTGCGTTGCTGGCTTGGCCGCTGCTGGCCAAAAGCGATTTCAATGCCGCAACCCAGCGCATCAATTCACGGCCCGCGCCACCCAAGACAGAAGAATCGAAGGAAATCCCATGAGTCTCAAATGTGGCATCGTCGGCCTGCCCAACGTCGGCAAGTCCACCCTCTTCAACGCGCTGACCAAGTCGGGCATCGCGGCGGAGAATTATCCCTTCTGCACCATCGAGCCGAACGTCGGCATCGTCGAGGTGCCTGACCCGCGGCTCGCGGAAATTGCCGCCATCGCCAAGCCGCAAAAAATCCTGCCGGCCATCGTCGAGTTCGTCGACATCGCCGGCCTGGTCGCCGGCGCGAGCAAGGGCGAAGGCCTCGGCAACAAATTCCTCGCCAACATCCGCGAAACCGACGCCATCGTGCATGTGGTGCGCTGCTTCGCCGACGAAAATGTCGTGCATGTGGCCGGCAAGATCGATCCGCTCTCCGACATCGAGGTCATCGACACCGAACTGGCGCTGGCCGACATGACCACCGTTGAAAAGGCGCTGACGCGTTATACCAAGCAGGCCAAATCAGGCGGCGACAAGGAGGCCGCGCTGCTGGTGAGCGTGCTGGAAAAATGCCTGGCACAGTTGAATCAGGCCAAGCCGGTGCGGGCGCTGGATCTTTCCAAAGAGGAATGGGCCAACCTCAAGCCGTTCTTCCTGATCACCGCCAAGCCGGTGCTCTATGTCGCCAACGTCATGGAAAACGGCTTCGAGAACAATCCGCACCTCAACGCGGTGCGCGCCCATGCGAAAAATGAAAAAGCCGAGGTGGTGGCCGTCTGCGCCGCCATCGAGTCCGAGATTGCCGAACTGGAAGACGACGAGAAGCAGTTGTTTCTCGCCGACATGGGCCTGACCGAACCCGGCCTCAACCGCCTGATCCGCGCTGCCTACAGCCTGCTCGGCCTGCAAACCTATTTCACCGCCGGCCCGAAGGAAGTGCGCGCCTGGACCATCCATATTGGTGACACCGCACCCCAGGCGGCGGGCGTGATCCACACCGATTTCGAGCACGGCTTCATTCGCGCCCAGACCATCGCCTACGCCGACTTCATCGCCTGCAAGGGCGAGCAGGGGGCAAAGGAAGCCGGCAAGATGCGGGCGGAAGGCAAGGAATACGTCGTCAAGGATGGTGACTTGATGAACTTCCTGTTCAACGTGTAACACCCGGAAAGTCGGCGCTGGCGGGACGGCGTGCCCCGCAAGTGGGGTACGGCGGCTTGCCGGGCCCGCAGTCTGTGCGTCCCCATTACGTTGCCCTATGCGCTGCGGCAGTGTGTTGCATGCCCAATGGGGCGGTGGTATATCATATGTACTAGATATCCCGATTGCGAAATCGGTCGCATCCCTCTGCCGATAACGGACTGAAAATGAAAACGTTGGTAGCGCTGATCCTGGCATGCTGGCTTGCCGCGCCGGCGCTGGCAGGCAAGGTTCCGCCCGCTGGCGAGGGCGGGCGGGTCTATACATTCGGCATCGTGCCGCATTACGAGGCGCGTCGGCTGTCTGCCATCTGGCGCCCGATCCTCGACGCGCTGCAGCAGGAGACGGGCCTGCGCTTCAGCGCGCGCATTGGCAATTCGATTGCTACCTTCGAGCAGGAGGTCATCGGCGGCCAGTTCGACTTCGCCTACATGGGGCCGTACCATCAGGTCATGTCCGAGAAGTCCGCTGGCTACCTGCCGCTGGTGCGCGATATCGGCGCCAACATTTATGGCGTCCTGGTCGTGCGCAAGGACGACCCGATCGGCGACGTGAAGGAACTCGCCGGCAAGGTGGTGGCGTTGCCCGCCCCCAATGCGGTGGCCGCTTCGATGATGATTCGCGCCGACCTGGAAAACAAGTTCGGCATCAGGATCGTGCCCCGCTACGTGCACACGCACGAATCGGTCTATCTCAATGTCGTGCTCGGGCAGGCCGCCGCCGGGGGCACCCAGCAGAAGACCCTGGCCGAAATGCCGCCGGCGATCAGGGAGCAGTTGCGCGTGCTCTACAAGACGGCGGAAGTGACGGCCCATCCCGTTTCCGCCCATCCGCGCGTGCCGCCCGCCGTGCGGCAGCAGGTGCAGGATGCCTTCCTGCGCCTCGGCGAGACGCCGCAGGGCAAGGCATTGCTCGCCACGATTCCCTACAAACAGGTCGGCGTGGCCAGCCGGGCGGACTATGAACCCATCCGCCGCATGGGGCTGCACCGCTTCACTGAATGAGCGCGAGAACAGCATGACGCCCCGGAAACTGCGCAGCCTGCTCGCCGCACTGCTCTTGCTGGCGGGAACGAGCCTGGCCGATGAGCGGGGAAGTCAGCCGGCCCCGGCAGACAAGCAGGAATATGTCGTGGGTGTCACGCCGCAGTTCGAGGCGGGCAAGCTGTTCCGCGTCTGGCGGCCGATCCTCGATGCCCTGGAGAAGGAAACCGGCCTCAAATTTACACTGCGTGGCGCCTCGGCCATCAACGAGTTCGAGCAGCAATATGGGATTGGCATGTTCGACTTTGCCTACGTCAATCCATTTTTTGTCGGGGTCCGCAATTATCAGGGCTATCTGCCGCTGGTCCGCGATCACGGCGCCCGCCTGGCCGGGGTTGTCGTCGTGGCGAAGGACAGCCCGATCAACAGCGTGCGCGAACTTGACGGCCAGACGGTCGCATTTCCGGCGGCCAACGCGCTGGCCGGGGCTCTGGTCATCCGCGCCCAACTGGAGGACGAATTCGGCGTCCGTGTCGTGCCCAGGTTCGTGCGGACGCACGATTCCAGCTTTCTCAATGTGGCGGTCGGGAGCATTGTCGCGGCCGGCGGTGCGCGATCCGTACTGGAGCAACAGATCACCGGGATACGCGAGCGGCTGCGTGTCCTCTACACGACGCGGGAATTGCCCACCCTGCCCATCGTCGCGCATCCGCGCGTGCCGGAAGCGGTGCGGCAGCGGGTGCAGGATGCCCTGCTGAAGCTCGGCGCATCGTCCGAAGGCAAGGAATTGCTGGCCAAGGTGCCCATCAGGCAGCTTGGCATTGCCACGCCCGCCGATTACGACGTCTTGCGCCGGATGCGGCTCGAGCGCTACGAAAACTGAGGCATATCCATGCGTCTGCGCGCCAAGC
>JAUXNZ010000309.1 GCA_030682595.1 Rhodocyclaceae bacterium
CCGAGCCGCTCGTAGGTTGAAACCGCATCGAGCGCGATGGAGAGGGCGCGCGGATCGGCCAGGCCGATATCCTCGCTGGCCATGCGGATGATGCGCCGTCCCAGATAGCGCGGGTCGGCACCGCCGTCGAGCATGCGCGTGAACCAGTAGAGCGCCGCGTCCGGGCTGGAACCGCGCACCGACTTGTGCAGGGCCGAGATCTGATCGTAGAAGGCGTCGCCGCCCTTGTCGAAGCGCCGCAGGTCGGATGCCAGAGCCGCTTGCAAAAAGTCGGCGCTGACGAGACGGCGATCGTCAGGAAAATGCGCCGCGGCGGCCGCCGTGGAGAGCGTCTCCAGCACGTTCAACAGCCGGCGCGCGTCGCCGTCGGCGTAACCCACCACGCGCTCGATCGCCTCGTCATCAAAGGCCAGTTCGGGAAAGGCGCTCTGCCGCGCCCGCTCGAACAGCACGCGCAATTCATCAGCCGCCAGCGGCTTCAGCACATACACGGCAGCGCGCGACAGCAACGCCGAATTCACCTCGAAGGAAGGATTCTCGGTGGTGGCGCCGATGAAGGTGAGCAAGCCCTGCTCCACAAAGGGCAAAAACGCATCCTGCTGCGCTTTGTTGAAACGATGGACTTCGTCGACGAACATCAGCGTGCGCCGACCGGATTGCGCGAGCGTCAGTTGCGCCTGTTCGACGGCCGCACGGATGTCTTTCACCCCCGAAAACACGGCCGACAGCGCGATGAATTCGGCCTCGAAAGCCGAGGCCATCAGCCGCGCCAGCGTGGTCTTGCCCACCCCCGGCGGCCCCCAGAGAATCATCGAATGCGGCGTCCGCGACTCGAAGGCCAGCCGCAGGGGCTTGCCGGGACCGAGCAGGTGCTGCTGCCCGATCACCTCATCGAGCGTGGCGGGACGCAACTGTTCCGCGAGCGGCGCATGGGCGAGCGCGCCTCGGTGGGCGAACAGGTCAGTGCTCACTTTTCCATTTGATCGAGCAGCCGATGCCGGGAATCTGTGCGCGTGGCCCCTGGCCGGTCAGCGCGACTTCCCGCATCGCCTCGAAGAGATCGCGCCGCACGTCGGCCGGCGCGGCCTCCTTGCGCGATTCGTCGAGCCGACCGCGATACTGCAATTCGAGCTTGCCGTTGAAACCGAAGAAATCCGGCGTGCACACGGCATCATAGGCCCGGGCAACTGCCTGCGTCGCGTCTTGCACATAGGGAAATGGAAAATCGAGTTCGCGCGCCAGCTTCACCATGTTGTCCCACGAGTCTTCAGGATATTCGCTCGGGTCGTTGCTCATGATGGCGATACTGCCGATGCCCAATAGCTTGAGCTCGTGGGTGTCGCGCACGATGCGGTCGAGCACGGCCTTGACGTAAGGACAGTGGTTGCAGATGAACATGACAAGCAGGCCGTTGGGGCCACGCGCGCTAGCAAGACTATGCCGCCGGCCGTCGACGCCGGGCAAATCGAAATCGACGGCTTTCCAGCCAAAATCACAGACGGGGGTGGGGGTGCTGACCATCATCTTCTCCTCATTGGTTTGTCTTTGCCGGTTCCAG
Source organism: Rhodocyclaceae bacterium (assembly GCA_030682595.1). GTDB lineage: Bacteria > Pseudomonadota > Gammaproteobacteria > Burkholderiales > Rhodocyclaceae > Sulfuricystis. The sequence goes on from JAUXNZ010000309.1 coordinate 1,559, forward strand.
TGACAGGCGCAACGGAACTTCAGTATTTGCGGTTTCGACTTTTTCCGGCGGCAACAGTTGCATGCGTTCCGCCGCCACGCCGGCGGTCTTGAGCATCTCGATCACGCCCGCGCCGCGCTCCTGCGCCAGCGCTTGCAACCGAGTTTCGGCGATGACTTCCTGCGCGCGCAGACGCCCAAACAATACAGCATGGAAGTCGGCGCCCTTGAGTCCGGCGACCTCGCTCTCGCTCAGCGTCTTCTTCTCGCCGAGCAGACCGGACAGGCGCGACATCACCTTGCCGGTCACGCCCTCTTCCATTTGGCCGGGATTGGCGGCGCGGAAGCCCGCCTTCAGGGCCGCCAGCTCGACGCTACCGACGCGCTCCTTGTACAAAGCTTCGAGCGCTTCGCGGATCTTCGGTTGTTGCGTCGACACGGGGCCGGGATCGCCTTTCTCCGACACGCGCTGACCCGACCGCGCCAGCACCGTGCGCCGCAACTGCACGTCCTGCAGCGCAACGCGATCGGCATCAGCATGGCTGCCGCCCACCGCGAGAACCAGCCCGGGGCGCTTGGCGAGCGCCTCGGCCAGCCGCACGACCTTCTCGCGCTCGGGCGGCGTCAGTTGCTGCGCACCGGCCTCGAAGGCGATGCTGTCGATCTTCTCGCCACCACCGCCGAACAGCGCGCCCAGCGCGCGGAAAGGCGCGGTGGCGATCTTCGTCAGGATATTGGTAATCGTCTTCCAGACCAGCGCACCATAGCTGAATTCCGGATCGTCGAGGCTGCCGGAGACCGGCAGACCGAGGTCGATGCGACCGTCGGCATCCCGCAGGAGGGCAAGCGCCAGATCGAGCGGCAGATCTTTCGCCGTCGGGCTCTCGACGCGCTCGCCGAGCGTCAACTTGTCCATGATGACCTGGTTATCGCCCTGCAACTGGCGCTGCTTGATCTGGTAATGCAAGTCGAGCGAGAGCTTGCCGGAATCGATCTTGCGCCCGGCGAAGGTGGCCGTGTAGGGTGTCAGCCGCGTCATCTCGACATTCTTGAACTGCACGCGCAGGTCGAGCGCATCCGTCGGGTTGCCCAGGTCGACCTGGCCGACGGCGCGCGCCATGCCGAAGTCATCCACCGCGCCGTCCAGCTCGATCCTCCCCACCGCGCCGGGACGGTTAGACAGGCCGGCGATGCTGCCGCGCAGATTGTGGATGCGCGTGCCGAAGGGCAGAAGCAGCGAATGATCGGCAAAATCCAGCGCGCCCTGGGTGAAGCGCAGACGATCAATGCTCACAATAAAAGCCGGCGCGGGCGAGGGGGATGGACGTCCCGCTGGCACGTCAGAAGTCGGCGCTGGCGGGGGGGATGGACGTCCCGCCGACGCGCCAGAAGTCGGCGCTGGCGGGACGGCGCCAGCAGCCGGGGCTGGGGCCTTCTTCTCGCCAGACGGCTTCATCACCTTCTTGAAGTTGATGTTCTTGTCCTTGTCGATGAGCAACCGGGTATCGAGGCCATTCAGTCGCAGTTCGCCAAGATTGACTTCCTTTTGCGTCAACGTCACGTCGCGGCTGCCGAAGGTCTTCCAGGCCAGCAGGGGCTTGTCGGAACCGGGCTCCGTGAGGCGCAGGTTGCTCACGGCAAATTCGCCCTTCACGTTCGGCCCTTTGTCGCTGTAAATCATTCTGCCCTGGGTGGTGAGCTTGCCGTCGGCCAGCGTCAGCGTCGTCCGCGCGGCGAGATAGGGCTGGGCGGGCTTCAAGGCCAGATCGGTCAGCTTGAAATTGACCTCGGCCGACACCGTGTCGGGCACGACCCGGCCTGCGCCCGCGAAGTGTCCGCCGCTCCTGACGTCGAAGGACAGGGAGAGCGGCAGCGGCGCATGCAGGTCGTCGCTGATACCTTCGACCTGCATGGCAAGATTTTCAAGCACCAGCTCGGCGACCGGGGAAACGCTCCGGTCAAGGAGCTCCACCTGCCATCCGGCAAGCTCCAGTCGGCCGACGCGATAACGCCACGGTAACGTGTTCGTTGATGTAGCGGCTGACTCGGTCAGTTCGACACGACCATCCATGATCGCCACATTACCCACGGCCGCGACAGCCAGATCGCCCATGTCATAAGCCGCGGCAAGGCCAGAAAACTTCGCCTCGATCTGATCGACGCTGACCGCGATTTTGTCGCCGCTGTTGCCGACCTGATAGCGCGCCGTCAATCCCGCCACGCCGTCAATCGGCAAGGGCAGCACTTGCTTCAGGTAGGGCGCCAACTCGGCCAGTGGCAGGTCAGCGAGGCTGAAGGTACCAGCAAGTTTCATCGGGTTGAGATCGATCTGGCCGACCAGATCAACCCGCGCACCGAACGAGGTACGCGCGGCAATTTTGAATTTACCTGCGTCATCGGACAGCGTGGACAGGTCGGTCAGCGTCAAATCGAGCGGCTCGACGCGCGTGGCGAATCCGTTGTCGGTGCGCCGGTCGGCGAAGTCGACGCGGCCGCCTGCCAGGACGAAACTGCGGATGTCGAGACGCGGCAGACCTTTTTTCTCCTCCGCCTCCTTGGATTCAAGCGCGTCGAGGAAGGGCGTCCAGTTGAGCGCGCCACCGGGCAATTCAACCAGCGTTGCCGCCAAGCCGTCCAGCCGGATCGCGTCGAAGACCAGCGCACGTTGGGTGATACTGGCCACCGAAATGTCGACCAGCAAGTCATCAAAGGCCAGCAGGGGCTTGCCGTCGGGCTCGGTCAATTGCAGCTTGCGCAGCTGCAGGGCGAGCCGGAAGGGATTGAATTCGGGCCGCTCCATGACGAGCTTGTGGCCGGTCTTCGCGACGAATTTTTCCGCCTGCGACTGGACGATGCGCGGCAGGGCGAGCCACAGGAACAACAAACTGGCAAGGCTCAGGCCAACCAGGATGAGCGCCAGTTTCTTGAGCAGGCTCAGCCGGGAGGGCGTGGGGATTTTCATGTGCGGGCGTCTCTAACTCGGGAGCATTGTGAAATAATTAACTTATGATACCGCGCTTCCATTGTCCCTTTCCTCTTGCCCCGGGCGCGCAGGTCGATCTTCCCGAGGCGGCGGCACACCATGCAATCCGGGTACTGCGCCTGAAAGAGGGCGCAGCATTGATTCTCTTCGATGGCCGCGGCGGCGAATGGCAGGCAACCATAGTCGGTGCTGGCGGTACGGCGTCCCGGGTGCGTGTAGCCCTGCAAACCTTCACCGCCAGCAACCGGGAATCACCTTTGCACATCACCCTGGCCCAGGGCCTGCCGTCCGGTGACAAAATGGACTGGGTTGTGGAAAAGGGTGTCGAACTGGGAGTCGCGGCGATTCAGCCGGTGGCGGCCAGGCGCAGCGTGATCAGGCTAGCCGCGGAGCGCATGGAGCGCCGCGTGGCACATTGGAATAACATCGCCAGCGCCGCCTGCGAACAGTGCGGCCGCAATCAGGTACCACTTGTCGCACCCGTGATCGATTTGCCGCGCTATCTGGCCCAGGCGCAGGGCCGGAATACGCTACGCCTGCTGCTGTCGCCGGACACCGGCATTGCCCTGCGTGAACTACCTCGGCCGACGCTGCCGCTGCTTGCATTGATCGGCCCGGAAGGCGGCTGGGAGGAAGGGGAAATGCTGGCGGCACAAGCCGCCGGGTTTCAGCCGATCCGCCTGGGACCGCGTATATTGCGCACGGAGACCGCCGGCGCCGCCGTACTGGCGGCAATGCAGGCCTTATGGGGTGATTTTTAGTATTTGCATGACATTCGCTGGCATTGAAACCAGCCGACACTGAGTCTTTGTTTGAAGGGGTAGGGAATGTTTGAATCCGCCGAGCTGGGTCACAAGCTGGACAAGGAAACCTACAAAAAAGCCGTGACCGCCCTGCGTAGCGATCTGCTCGAAGCGCAATTCGACCTCAAGGAAAACAAGAAGATCCCGGTGGTCGTTCTGGTCAGCGGCCAGGATGGCGCCGGCAAGGGCGAGACGATCAACGTCCTCTACGAGTGGATGGATCCGCGCTTCATCTCGACGCTGGCCTTCTCCGCACCAACCGACGAGGAACGCGAGCACCCCTACATGTGGCGTTACTGGCGCGCCCTGCCGCCCAAGGGGCGGATCGGCATCTTCGCCGGCTCCTGGTATTCGGGCCCGATCCATGATCGCATCGAAGGCGACATGACGCAGGCGCAGATGGATCAGCGCATCGACCAGATCAACCGCTTCGAGGCGATGCTGGTCAATGAAGGTGCGCTGGTGCTCAAGTTCTGGTTCCACCTGACCAAGGACGGCCAGAAGCGCCGCTTGAAGTCATTGGAAAAAAACCCGCACACCGCCTGGCGCGTCACCAAGTGGAACTGGGATCGCATCAAGACCTACGACCAGTTGCAGGAAGTGGTCGGCCATGTGCTGCGCATGACCAATACGCCGTGGGCGCCATGGATCATCGTCGAGGGCGAGGACGACCGTTATCGCTCGCTCACCACGGGCAAGATCATCCTCGACGCCATCCGCCAGCGCCTTGCCGACCCTGACAAGCAAGTCACGCCGGTGGCGCCGCCGCTGCAGCCGAACATCGATGGCCGCGATGTCATTTCCGCACTCGATCTGACCCACGCGCTGACGAAGAAACAATACGAGAGCCAGCTCGCCAAGTGGCAGGGCCGGCTTGCCGAACTGGTGCGCGACCCGCGCTTCAAGCAGCGCTCGGTGATCTGCGTGTTCGAAGGATCGGATGCCGCCGGCAAGGGTGGCAGCATCCGGCGCGTCACCGCGTCGATGGACGCGCGCAACTATCAGATCGTGCCGATTGCCGCGCCGACCGAGGAAGAACGTGCCCAGCCCTACATGTGGCGGTTCTGGCGGCATGTGCCGCGCGTCGGCCGCTTCACGATCTTCGACCGCTCCTGGTATGGCCGCGTGCTGGTCGAACGCGTCGAGGGTTTCTGCGCCGAGGCCGACTGGCTGCGTGCCTACACCGAGATCAACGACTTTGAGCATGAGCTCGCCGAAGCCGGTGCGATCATCATCAAATTCTGGCTGCAGGTCAGCAAGGACGAACAACTGCGCCGCTTCAAGGAGCGCGAGAAGATCGAATTCAAGCGCTTCAAGCTGACCGACGAAGACTGGCGCAACCGCGAGAAGTGGGATGCCTATCACCAGGCCGTGTGCGACATGGTCGATCGCACCAGTTCGGGCCAGGCACCGTGGACACTGGTCGAGGCGAATGACAAGAGCTAT
>JAUXNZ010000310.1 GCA_030682595.1 Rhodocyclaceae bacterium
GTGAAGATCGAGCAGGGCTGGGAGAAGTTCAAGGCCGCCACCTTCGCCTATACCTCGACCGCGTTTCCGATGCTCACCGGCACGCTGATCACGGTGGCCGGTTTCACCCCGGTGGGCTTTGCCAAGTCGGGCGCCGGTGAATTCGCCTTCGCGATCTTCGCCGTGACCACCATCGCGTTGTTGACCTCGTGGATCGTGGCGGTGATCTTCACGCCCTGGCTCGGCTACAAGTTGCTCGACGAGAAGGCATTGCGGAAGTTCGGTCAGGAACATCATGGCGACCCCTACGACACGCCGTTCTACCAGCGTTTTCGCGCGCTGGTGACCTGGTGCCTGCGGCGGCGCTGGACGGTGATTGTGGCGAGCGTGCTGGCCTTTGTGCTGGGCATGGTGCTGTTCAATACCGCCGTGCAGAAGCAGTTTTTCCCGCCCTCGTCGCGTCCCGAGCTGCTGGTCGACCTATGGCTGCCGCAGGGTGCCGCGCTCAAGGCGACCGCGACCGAGGTCAAGCGCGTCGAAACCCTGCTGGCCGGCGACGCAAACATCGCGCATTTCTCGGCCTACATCGGCAACGGCGCGCCGCGCTTCTATCTACCGCTCGATCAGCAACTGTTCAGCGACAACTTCGGCCAACTGGTGATCGTGACCAAGGGCTTCGACGAGCGCGAGGCGGTGCGCGCCCGCCTGATGACGGCGTTTGATGCGCCGGACGGTTCGTGGAGCCACCTGCGCACGCGCGTGCAGCGGCTGGAAAACGGCCCGCCGGTGGGTTATCCGGTGGTGTTCCGCGTCGCCGGCGAAAATGTCGAGACACTGCGCACCATCGCCGGCGAGGTGGCGATGGTGATGCGCGCCAATCCCAACGTGCGCGATGTGCATCTGGACTGGAACGAAAAGGCCAAGAGCGTGCGGGTGGCGATCGACCAGGATCGCGCCCGGGCGCTGGGCGTCAGCAGCCAGGATGTGGCGCAGGCCTTGCAGGCGCACCAGGTGGGGGCGACCCTGACGCAGTTTCGCGAGGGCGACCAGTTGATCGACATCGTCTGGCGCGCCGGCGGACCGGAGCGTGGCAGCCTGGACCGGCTGGCCGATCTGCCCGTATTTGCCAACACGGCGGCGGGCGGCAAGTGGGTGCCGCTGGCACAGGTGGCGAAGCTCGAACCCGTGCTCGAAGAAGGCGTCATCTGGCGGCGCGATCGCCTGCCGGCGATTCAGGTGCGCGCCGATCTCGCTAACAACCAAGTCACCGGGCCGACCGCCTCGCTGCAGATCGACCCGCAGCTCGCCGCGATCCGCAAAAACCTGCCTCCCGGTTATCACGTCGATATCGGCGGCACCATCGAGGAATCGGCGAAGAACGAAAACGCGCTGAAGGACGTCATGCCGCTGATGTTCGTCGCCGTCATCACGCTCCTGATGATGCAACTGCAAAGCATCAAGCGCACCGTGCTGGCGCTGTTGACCGCGCCGCTCGGCCTGATCGGCGTGGCGCTGGCGCTCATCGCTTTCGACAAACCCTTCGGCTTTGTCGCCAATCTGGGCATCATTGCGCTGCTGGGGATGATCCTGAGAAATTCGGTGATTCTGCTCGATCAGATCGAGCAGGACGAGAAAGCCGGCAAGAGCACCTGGGAGGCCATCATCGGCTCGGCGGTGCGGCGGTTCCGCCCCATCATGCTGACCGCCGGGACGGCGGTGCTGGCGATGATCCCGCTCTCCCGGCAGATCTTCTGGGGGCCGATGGCCGTGGCCATCATGGGCGGCCTGATCATCGCCACCGTGCTGACCTTGCTGTTCCTGCCCGCGCTTTACGCTGCGTGGTACCGTGTCAATGAGCCCACCCCGTAAGCAGCCGGCGTAAAATGCACGCACTTGTCTTGCCCACTAACGCCCCAATTTTGGAGTAACCATGAACTACGAACGAGCCCGCTACAACATGATCGAGCAACAACTGCGCACGTCCGAGGCGCTCTCGTCGGCCGTCATCGATCTGCTATATGCCGACCAGCGCGAGAATTATGTGCCGGACGCCTACCGCGCCCTGGCCTTTACCGATTGCTCCATTCCCCTGTCGCCCACGGCGGCGATGCTGACGCCCAAGCTTGAGGCGCGCATTCTGCAGACGGCCGATCTGAAGCGCAGCGACCGCGTTCTTGAGATTGGCGCCGGTTCCGGTCACATGGCGGCATTGCTCGCCGAACGGGCGCAGCAGGTGTGGACAATGGAGATCGACCCGGCACTCGCCGAGTTCGCCCGCCGCAATCTCGCCAATGACGGCGTGGCCAATGTGACGGTCGAGGTCGGCGACGGCCTGGCGGGCCTGCCCGCCTCAGTTGCCAACCATGCGCCTTTCGACTTCATCCTGGTTTCGGGTGGCGTGGCCGAGATCCCCGCCGCGCTGCTCGCCCAGTTGAAAGTCGGCGGGCGCCTGCTGGCCTTTGTCGGTGAATCGCCGGTCATGACCCTGCGTCTGGTCACCCGACAGACCGAGACGGCCTACGGCAGCACCGACCTGCTCGAAACCGATGTGCCGCTGCTGCAAAACGCCGGCCCGACAGAGCGCTTTTCTTTTTGAATAATGGCCCCCCACGCTCGCCTCATTTGCCAACAATGCGGCTCGCTGCCCCCCACGGGTGAGCGCATGCCTCCTTGGGGCGGCCCGGCGGAGACATGAAACAACTCAGCGCCGCGGAACTGAAGGCTTGGCTCGACGACCCCAGTCGTCCGCCACCGGTGCTGATCGACGTCCGCGAACCCTGGGAGTTCGATGTCGTGCGCATTCCCGGCGCCAAGCTGATACCGATGCGCGCAATCCCGGCGCGCTACCCGGAACTGCAACGTGACGCCGACACCGTCATCGTCTGCCATCATGGCGCCCGCAGCTACCAGGTCGGAATGTTTCTTGAACATCAGGGCTTCACCAACATCATCAATCTCTACGGCGGCATGGCGGCCTGGTCGCGCGATGTCGATCCGGCCGCGCCCACCTACTGATTCGGAGTCCCGCATGAAGCACGCACTGAAACTCACTATCGCACTGGCCTTCACGGCCAGCGCCATGCACGCGCACTCCGCCGCCGATCTGCTGCAGGTCTACCGCGCTGCCGTCGGCTTTGATGCGCAATATGCCGCCGCACGCGCGCAGCGCGATGCCGGACTGGAAAAGCTGCCGCAGGGGCGCGCCGGTCTGCTGCCGACCATCGGCCTGTCGGCGAATACGACGTGGAACGACATCGAGTCCACCGCGCGGACCACCCCGGCGGTGACGCGTAGCGCCGCCTACAACAGCAACGCCTGGGGCGTGTCGCTCGCGCAGCCCTTGTTCCGCTGGCAGAACTGGGTGGGCTACCAACAGGCCGAACTGGCCGTGGCGGCCGCCGAGACACAATTCGCCCTGGCCCGGCAGGATCTCATCGTGCGCGTGGCGCAGGCCTACTTCGACGTGCTGCTGGCCCAGGAAACGCTGGCGACCGCGCAGGCGCAGAAAACGGCAATCACCCAGCAGCTCGAATCGGCCAAGCGCAACTTCGAGGTCGGCACCGCCACCATCACCGACACGCACGAGGCGCAGGCGCGCTTCGACCTGACCGTCGCGCAGGAAATCGCCGCCGAGAACGACCTGACCGTCAAGCGGCAGACCCTGCTGACCTTGACCGGCCGGGGCGCCGAGGCGCTGAAGGGTTTGCGCCCCAACGTGCAGATCGGCCGCCCGCAGCCCGACGACATCTCTCAGTGGGTAGCCTCCGCCGAAACCGGCAACCTGGGCGTGCAACTGGCCCAGACCAGTCTTGAAGTAGCCAGCCGTGAAATCGAAAAGCAGCGCGCCGGCCATTATCCGACGCTTGACCTGGTGGCGACGCATGGCCGGAGCGCGGCCGGTTCCAGCCTGGCGACGACGCCTGGCGTCGGCAGTGACGGCAAGAGCAGCACCATCGGCCTGCAACTCGCCGTGCCGCTGTTTGCCGGCGGAGCAGTCTCGTCCCGCGAACGCGAGGCGACCGCGCTCAACGAAAAGGCGCGCGCCGATCTGGACAATGCGCGCCGCAGCGCCACGCTGGGCGCCCGTCAGGCCTATCTCGGCGTGACGGCCGGTCTTGCCCAGGTACGGGCGCTGGAAGCGGGCGTCGCCTCATCCAGGCTGGCCGTCGAATCCAACAAACTGGGTTATGAAGTCGGCGTGCGCATCAACATCGACGTGCTGAACGCGCAAAGCCAGTTGTTTGACACTAGCCAGAAACTCGCCAAGGCGCGCCTCGACACGTTGATCGCCCAACTGAGGCTCAAGTCCGCCGTCGGCAACCTCGTCGAAGACGACCTGGCGGCGCTCAACGCGCTGCTCGAATGAGGGAGGCGAATGATGCTGAATGAAAAACTCGAATATGTCACCCCGGAAGACTATCTGAAGCTGGAAGCGCAAAGCCCGCTGCGGCACGAATATGTCGCGGGCGGCGTCTACGCCATGACCGGCGCAAGCATCCGGCATAACGTCATTGGCGGGAATATCTTTGCCGCCCTCCGCGCCCACCTGAAAACCTCGCCCTGCCGCGTTTTCATGGAAGGCGTGAAGCTGCATGTCGCGCGCGACAATGCCTATTACTACCCGGATGTGATGGTCAGTTGCGACCCGCGCCTGGAGCACCTGGGGGCCGACGAGACCGCCGTCGACCAGCCGGTTGTGTTGATCGAGGTATTGTCGGCATCCACTGCCGGCACCGACCGGCGTGAAAAAATGACCGCCTATCGCAAGCTCGCCAGCCTCAAGGAATACGTGCTGGTGGAGCAAGACGAGCGCCGCGTGGAAGTCTATCGGCGGGTGGGTGACGTGGGCTGGGAACACATCGTCCTCGATGCGGCGGATGCGCTGGAACTTCCCAGCCTCGAATTCCGGCTCGCCCTGGCCGGGATTTACGAAGACACCGGCATATAGCGTGCCGCCAGCGCCAGCGTGCGCGTCGTCGCGCCGCGATGTTGCGCGGCAAAGGCGCGGCCTGCTTTGCCCATGGTTAGGCGTTCAGCCGGACACTCAAGCAGCGCGAGCGCCTGGCTCGCCAGCGCGGCGGCATCATTGCACTGCCGCGCCGCGCCGCTGGCCAGTGCATTCTGCACGGCCTCGGAAAAATTGAAGGTCGAGGGGCCGATCAGCACCGGCACCCCCGCCGCACAAGGCTCGATCAGGTTCTGACAACCGAAATCCAGCAGGCTGCCGCCGACAAAGGCGATGCCGTTCTCGCTGGCCGCCGCGTAGTAGGCGAACAGCTCGCCCATGCTGTCGCCCAGCCAGACCTGCGCATCGGCGGCAACACTGCTTTCATCCGAACGCCGTTGGAATTTCAGCCCACGCGCTTCGATCAATCGCGCCACCGCGTCGAAACGCTGGGGATGGCGCGGAACGATGACCAGCAGCGCCGTCCCGCCAGCGCCGACTTTGTTGGCCCCCCGCGCTCGCAACCCCGGCTCGCTTCCCCCCACCCCCAGAGGGGGCAAGCCGGCATCGGCTTGGGACGGCCCGGCGCCGACTTTCGACCAAGCATCCAGAATCAGCGCCTCCTCGCCTTCGCGCGTGCTGGCACAAAGGAACACGGAGCGCTCGCCGATCAGCTTCCGAAATGCCTCACCGGTTTCCAGTTGCGCCGTGGGTGGATTGATGTCGAACTTCATGTTGCCGTTGACGGTAACGGCCGGTGCGCCCAGCGCTCGCAAGCGCCCTGCGTCGTCTTCACCAATGGCCGAGATGGCGCTCAACTGTTCGAGGGCGGAGCGGGCGAGGCGCGGAAAGCGCGCATAGCGCCGTGCCGATTTTTCGGAAAGCCGCGCATTGACGAGCAGCAGGGGAATCCCCGCTTCCCGGCAGGCGGCGATCAAGTTCGGCCACAGCTCGGTTTCCATGACGATGCCGATCCCGGGCCGGAAATGGCGCAAGAAGCGCCGCACCGCCCAGGGTGCGTCATAGGGCAGATAGACGCGTTCCACCTGATTGCCGAACAACGCCACGGATGTCTCGCGGCCCGTCGGCGTCATGTGGGTGAGCAGGATGCGCCGGTCGGGATAGCGTTCCCGCAAGGCCGCGACCAGCGGTTGGGCGGCGCGGGTTTCGCCGACCGAGACGGCGTGAATCCAGATCAAGGATGAAGCTGGTGGAACGGCGCCATAAAACCCGAAGCGCTCGCCCCAATGCTTCAGGTATTCCGGCTGGCGACGCGCGCGCCACAGCAGGTGCAACAGTGCCCAGGGCAGCAGGGCGTGAATGGCGAGGGTGTAGAGGAACTGCGTCATGCCGATATTTTGACTGTCAGACGGACGATTTGCAGGGATATTACCCCGGACATTTTGTTTGGGTACATATGCATGCAAATCATCCATTGCATGGTTATAATGCATGGATGATTAATCGATCCATTGAATCCGAGCTGCTCGCAGCCTTGGCGCGCTTTCCGGCGGTGGCGCTGATCGGGCCGCGTCAGGTCGGCAAGACAACGCTGGCGCGGAAGATTGCCGCAGAACGACCCGATACCCTGTATCTCGATCTTGAGCGGCCTTCCGACCTGGCCCGCGTTCAAGAGCCCGAACTGCTGCTGGCGCCGCGAAGCGAGCAGTTGGTCATCATCGACGAAGTCCAAAACGCCCCTGGCTTGTTTCCCGTGCTCCGCGCCCTGATCGACGAACATCGTGTCGCCGGACGTTTTCTCTTGCTGGGATCGGCTTCTCCGGTATTGATCAATACCTCGGCGGAATCTTTGGCGGGGCGGATCCGCTACCTGGAAATGACACCGCTCACGCTGGCAGAAATTGACGTCACGCCGGGCAGCTTGCGCCAGTTGTGGTTGCGTGGCGGGTTTCCCGATGCCTATGCGGCGGCGACGGATGCAGATTCATTTGAATGGCGCGAAGCCTTTGTGCGCACCTACATCGAGCGCGACATCCCGAACCTGGGCTATCGTGCGCCACCGCAAAGCCTGCATCGCTTCTGGCAAATGCTGGCCCACTGGCACGGCCAGATCTGGAATGCCAGCACACTGGCGAAAAGTCTCGATGCCTCGCCGCAAACCGCGAACCGCTATCTGGATTTGCTCTGCGGGGCCTTTGTGGCGCGCCGCCTGCCGCCGTTTGCCGCCAATCTCGGCAAGCGGCTGATCAAGGCGCCCAAGACCTACCTGCGCGACAGCGGCCTGCTGCACTACCTGCTCAATATCATCGATATCGATCATCTGGAGGGAAACCCCGTCCTGGGCGCCTCGTGGGAGGGCTTCGTCATCGAGCAAGTCCTGGCCTGCCTGGCGCACCGGGAAGCGAATTTCTTTCGCACCAGCAATGGCGCGGAACTTGACCTGGTGCTCCAATTGCCCGGTCAGCCGGGCCGTTTCGGCATCGAAGTCAAATATTCCGCGGCACCCCGTCCCAGCAAGGGTTTCTGGCACACACTGGACGATCTAGCCATCGAGCGTGCCGTGATCGTCTATCCCGGCAGCGAAACCTATCCGCTGGAAAAACGTGTCACCGCCTGGCCGGCACGGCGAATTCCCGAACTGGCCAAGTTTCTGCTCAATGATCGCCCGCCCCCCTTCGCCCCCCTCGCGGGGGGTTCTTGACGGCTCGCTTTGCTCGTTTGTTACGGGGCGGTTTGTTTGGGATTGGGAGCGGATTGTGTGCGGTAAAGCCGCATCTCGCTGCGCGAGACCAGTCTTCGACTGTCCTGCGGCCTGCGGCCTGGTGGCTGGCGCCGCGTGCCGTCTCGCCTTGGGGCGGCCCGGCGGCGAGACTGCCGGGGTTTTCTCCCCTCGCCCGCTTGCGGGAGAGGGGTTGGGGGAGAGGGGCAGTAACGTTCAAAGCAGAGCCAGCGCCGCTGCCACCACTACGACCGCGCTGGGTGGCGCGCCCGATCCACCGAGATTGACGTGTGGCGTATTCGCCAGCACACCGGTGAGCGCCGGGTCGGATGCTGAATACAGCGCGAGCGTCGGCCGTCCCAGCGCGGCAGCCAGATGCACCAGGCCGGTATCGACGCCAATGACGACCCGCGCCCCAGTCAGCAGGCCGGCCAGGTCGGTCAGGTTCAGCGCCGGTGCCGCGACGGCCTGACCCAGCGAGGCGGCCAGACGGCTCGCGCGTGAGCGCTCGCTCGCGCTGCCGCCCGGCAGCACGCAGGCCAGCCCCGCATCGTTAAGCGCCTTGCCCAAGGCCAGCCAGTCGCCCGCCGGCCACTCCTTGTCGGCGCGGCTGGTGGCAGTCAATAGCACCGCATAATCGCCCTCATTTACCTTGCTGCGCAGCCAGTCGGCTTGCAACGGCGACGCGGCAATCCCGTAATCGAGCGGCAGATCATCCAGCGCATAGCCCAGCGCGGCGGCCGCCAGCTGGCGATTGCGCACGACGGCATGCAGGTTCCTGGGAATGGCAAAACACTGATCGTAAAACCGCGCCGCCAGCGGCTCGCGTGCCACCGCAGCCGAAAAGCCAAACCGCTTGCCCCGCGCCTGCGCAGCAATCAGCGCACTTTTGAGCAGCCCCTGGGTGTCGATGGCCGCAGCGTAAAAGTCGGTGCTGGCGAGACGGCGATATTCGCGTATTTCGCCCCACATAGCTGGTGAAAACAACGATTTTCGCCAACGTCGCACCGCCACCGGAATCACCCGCCGCACGGCCGGATGCAGGCGCGGCAACTCGGCAAAATTCTCTTCCACCACCCAGTCGATTTCCGCCTGCGGAAAGACGCGCCGGATGTCGCTGGCGACCGGCAGATTGTGGATCACATCGCCGAGCGAAGAGGTTTTGACAAGCAGGATGCGCATGGCGCGGCGATTATACGCAGCACTTGCAGTGTGCTAGATTCGCCACCTTTTAGCGTTGGCCGTGCCGAACGGGTGAGCTCAAACAAACTTTCCGCTGTTCTCATCACCAAGAATGCCGCAACGCAACTGCCGGCCTGCCTGGCGTCGCTCGCCTTCTGCGACGAACTGCTTGTAGTCGATTCCGGCAGTGATGACAACACGGTAGCGCTGGCCCGGCAGCAGGGTGCGCGCGTCATCGAGACTCACTGGCGCGGCTTCGGCCCGCAAAAACAGTTTGCCGTCGAGCAGGCAGCCCATGACTGGGTGCTCTGCATAGATGCCGACGAACGGGTCAGTGAGCGCTTACGGGAATCCATACTCGCCGCACTTGCCGCCGTCCCGCCAGCGCCGACTTTTGTTGCCTACCGTTTTGCCCGGTGCAACCGTTTCATGGGACGTTACCTGCGCCATGGCGAAGGCTATCCCGACTGGAATCTGCGTCTGTTCGACCGGCGCCAGGCGCATTGGTCGGATGATGTCGTGCATGAAAAAGTGCTTACCGATGCGCCGCTGGGCGTGCTGCCGGGTGACCTGCTTCATGATTCCGCCGAATCGCTGGAAAACTACCTGGCCAAGCAGAATCGTTATTCAACCCTCGCCGCCAAGGCAGCACTGGCGCGCGGCGAACGCAGCACGACTGCGCGTTTGCTGCTATCTCCCTTGTTGCGCTTCGTGAAGTTTTATGTGGTGCGACGCGGTTTTCTCGATGGCGTGCCGGGCTTGGTGCACATCCTTATCGGCTGTGGCGCCAGTTTTGCCAAGCACGCGAAGATGCGTCAGGGGTGATTGCGCCCACCCAACTCACGCGATGAATTTCCAATAGCGCAGAAATATGCGGTATTTAGCCGCATACCAAATTTTGGCTGCCGCGGAGATC